>NZ_DLAV01000040.1:0-13105 GCF_002494055.1 Sphingobacterium sp. UBA7038 | reverse complement strand
TTGAATAATTCGCGGTCGATAAGAGATAAAATCTGACTAAAAACATTTAAATTTATCATGGCGGTGTGTTATAATTTTGCGATTTAAATATAGCAACTTTGCTATATCCAAACACCGCCACTTTTTAAACGTTTTGGACGCAAGTGTTTTGAATTGTATAGTAATAATAATGTTAAATAGAAAGTCCCATGATAATAAACCGCAGAGTTCCATTTAAATTTCTATTAAATGGAATTAAGGTACAATTGTTTACAGTTGCCCTTCTGGGGGTTACTTTTGGTCTATTACCATATTATGCGCCGGATATTTCCATTCACATAGCGACAACATTGGGTATTGCGATCTCGATTCTGTTATCGTATAAAATCAACCAGTTCTATAACCGGTGGTGGGAAGCCCATACCATCTGGGGAGCAATCGTAAATGACAGCCGTTCTCTGATCCTGCAGCTCCAGCTTTATGTGAAAACTGAAAACGTAGATGTGGCTAAAATTTCCCATTATCAGATTGGCTGGTGTAGAGCTTTAGAAAGAGCATTGAGGCGGCAGGATATTTGGCCTGTTCTAGAAGATTTGCTCAGCGGAGAGGAAATGAAAAAGCTCCGAGAACATTCAAATGTCCCCTTTGCGATCAGTCAATTACAGAATGGATGCTTGAAAAAACTTTATGATGAAAACCTGCTGAATGAATTTGCTCTGCTTCAGATTGAAAAAACATTAAATGATCTTGTAGCATCGATGGGAAGAGCAGAGCGGATTAAAAATACCGTTTTTTCACCGACATTTGGTCAGATATTGCATGCCGCCATCTATTTGTTTGCGGTTTTTCTAAGTCTGTCATCCTCGTTCCACTTAAACATTGTGCTGCAGGTTGTCATTCTTATTTCGGTTTCGATGATGTTTTTTTTCTTGGAAATGCTAGCGCATAGGCTTCAGGATCCTTTCAGCAACAGCCCTACGGATACGCTTATGACCGCACTTTCACGAACGATAGAGATCAATATCCGTCAACTATTCAATGAGAAGGAAATCCCAGATCCAATTGAGCCGCAGGGATTTTATCTTATGTAACCTTAAAGCATTGTTTTATGAAAATTTTTGGTAAAAATACAGAAGGCTCTAAAAAGAGAGACCTTTCAGATCAAAGTCCAAGCGAACAGAATTCCGAAGGTTTTGTACGTGTCAGGGGAGCCAAGGAACACAATCTCAAAGATGTTGATGTCGATATTCCCAGAAATAAGCTTGTCGTATTTACGGGGATATCGGGTTCGGGTAAATCTTCTCTTGCATTCGGTACGATCTATGCGGAAGCACAGCGAAGATATCTGGAGTCAGTGTCACCCTATGCAAGACGTTTATTTAATCAAATGAATGTTCCTGAGGTCAGTGCCATTCATGGACTGCCCCCGGCTGTTGCCCTGCAACAGAGCAGGGGAGGTACTACCGTCCGCTCTACAGTGGGAAGTGTAACGACTATTTCCAATTTATTGAGGATGTTATATTCCCGGGCAGGGGATTATCCGCCCAAACAGTCTATCATCTATGCAGAAGGATTTTCTCCCAATACGCCCGAAGGAGCATGTCCTGTATGCCATGGTATCGGACGCATTTACGATGTCACAGAAAAATCGATGGTACCGGATGATTCCCTGACAATACGTGAACGGGCAGTAGCTGCCTGGCCATCGGCTTGGCAAGGGCAAAATCTCCGGGAAATTTTGATGACTTTAGGATTTGATGTCGATAAGCCGTGGAAGGATCTGCCGAAAAAGGACCGGGACTGGATACTATTTACCGATGAAACACCTACAGTACCCGTGTATTCAGGGCTGTCTGCAGCGGAGGTAAACCGCGCAGTGAAAATGAAATTGCCGCCAAGCTATATGGGAACTTTTACCGGTGCCAAACGCTATGTTCTGCAAACATTTGCAAATACCAACAGTCCGATGATGAAGAGGCGGGTATCACAGTATATGCTGAATACGGAATGTTCGGAATGTCACGGAAAGAGATTAAAAAAAGAATCTTTGGCTGTAAAATTTGAGGGATTCGACATCGCTGATCTTTCCAATCAGTCGTTATCTCAGCTGATGGCCATTTTTACCCCATATGCGGAGGGTAGATTTTTATCTAATGATAAAGATAAACATCCTGAGAAAGCGATCGTTGCCCAAAATATTGCGGTAGATCTTGTTGCACGGCTAAAAATCATGATTGATCTCGGTCTGGGCTATCTTTCGCTGGAGCGGAGCACGCCAAGTATTTCTCCCGGCGAATTACAGCGGTTAAGGCTGGCGACACAGGTACATTCTAATCTGTTTGGCGTAATTTACGTTCTGGATGAACCGTCAGCGGGTCTTCATCCTGCAGATACAGAAGCCTTGTTGGCTGTTTTGATAAAATTGAAAGATGCGGGTAATTCAATGTTTATCGTAGAGCATGAGGTTGATATTATCCGACATTGTGACTGGGTTGTGGATGTTGGGCCACAGGCGGGAGCCAATGGCGGGGAAATATTATATAGCGGTCCTCTGGAAGGACTACAATCTGTAGAACGGTCAGTAACCCGTCATTATATTGATCCGGTTCCTGTTACCAAAGAGGTTGTCAGGACAGCTGAGCACTGGCTGCGAGCCAGTAATATCACCAGAAATAATATCCAAAACCTGGATGTGTCAATTCCCTTGGGCGTTCTCACCAGTATTACAGGTACTTCAGGGTCAGGTAAAAGCAGTCTGGTAAGTCAGGCGCTGGTAGACTTGATATCGGATTATTTGGGACAGGATATGGAGGAAAGCAGCGATGAACAGCCTGAACTATCACAGGAAACCAATATTCAGACTTCAGGTGTTATCACAAACGGCATGGAACACATCAAGCGGCTGGTAAGAGTTGACCAAAAGCCAATCGGCAGAACACCACGTTCAAATCTGGCAACCTATACGGGGCTGTTTGACAGGGTAAGGCAATTATTTGCTGAAACTGAGCTAGCTAAAAAAAGGAAATATGATGTGGGACGTTTTTCTTTTAATGTAGCCAAGGGACGATGTGCACACTGCAAAGGAGAAGGGTTTGTTATGGTAGAACTGTTATTCCTTCCCAGTGTTTATACACCATGTCCGACCTGTAAGGGAACCCGATATAATGACAAAACACTGGAAGTAAAGTATGACGATAAAAATATTGCCGAAGTTTTGGACATGACTGTGGATCAGGCCTGGGATTTTTTCAGCAGCGACAGGTCTTTAAGGCAAAGTCTTGAAGTCCTCAGACAGGTCGGTTTGGGTTATATACGTCTTGGACAGCCGGCCACAGAATTATCTGGGGGAGAAGCACAGCGTATCAAATTGGCATCGGAACTGCAGCGTACGCAAAAAGGGAAAACTTTATACGTTTTGGACGAACCGACGACAGGACTGCATCCGTCTGATGTGGAAAAGTTGATAGGTCAGCTGAATTTTTTGGTTGATGCCGGAAATACCGTGATTACGGTTGAACATGATATGCATGTTGTGGCCTCCAGTGACTGGGTGATAGATCTGGGACCCGGTGCGGGTAAAGATGGCGGAAAGATAATTGCTGAAGGAGCTCCCGCGGAAGTAGCTAAGAATAAGCAAAGCAAAACAGCTAAATATTTGGCTGCCTATGTTTAAAAAATGAAAATTAAAGGACGCGATGTCCGCTATTAACAAAATAAATATGTCGTATGAATACAGACTTAATTGGACTCATTGCAGGTGTCTTAACTTCATTTGCAATGATGCCCCAATTGATAAAGGTAATAAGATCCAGAAATGCGGATGACATTTCAATCTTAATACTTATTGTTTTACTTTCAGGTCTTTCCCTCTGGGTCTGGTATGGAATCATGAAAGAGGGTTGGCAGATCATCCTATCGAATTCCTTTGCCGTTCTGGTCAATTTATCCCTCCTGGCTTACTGTATTATTTCCAGAAAGGGATTTAACAGGTGCAGATCCGAAATGTATGGCATCCTGCTATCAAATCTGGCGGCTGCGAAAATTGGGATTAAGTAAATTTTATTTGGTCAATAGTAAATATAAAAAGACTTAAGTATGAAATCTTATCGGATAAATCACGTAAATTTAAGCGACGGTTCTAAATTGGATTCCAGACTGGAGCACCGGAGGACTTTTAATCTTCCGAATTGTGAGCTCAACATATTTGAAACATTTCATAAAAGTGACAATGTAATACTTTCATATAGTGGTGGATTGGTAGTTTCAAGTATGATGAGAGGAGAAAAAGTGATGTCCGAGGATGGGCAGGAGGCATTTGACTTTCTGCCCGGTCAAAGTGTGATCCTTCCTGACGGACTAACCATGAATGTAGGTTTTCCAGACGCAGATGAAAATCGTCCCGTTCAATGTATCACTCTTACATTGGACTGGGATACTGTTCACAAAAATCTTGACTATCTAAATGAGAGATATTCAAATCGTCAGGCACCTTTTGAATGGAAACTTGATTTTTCGCATCAGCATTCGAAAATAGCATGGAGCTTGTAACAAGTCTCAATAAACTTGTTAACCTTAGTATGGAGGAAGGTTTTGCAAAAGAGGCAATTGCGGACCTCTCTCTTAAAGTACTTCTATTAAGGCTTCTTCAGACCCAGAACCGTTTGTCAGTGAACAGCAATCAACCAATGCATGACAATAGAATTCAACCGGCGATCAATTACGTGCATAAGCACCTTACGGAAAAAATAACTGTTGAAAAATTGGCAAGAGAATGCTGTTTGAGCCAATCATCTTTTTATCAATATTTTAAAAATATACTGGACATAACTCCTTTGGAATGTGTTCTGCGTACGCGCATAGACCATGCAAAAAAATAATGGCTGACAGTTCCGTTACTGTGACTGAAGCCTGTTACGCATCAGGTTTATTAATGTGAATCATTTCATTAAAATTTTTAAAAGGCTTGAGGGGCTTTCTCCGGGCCAATATAGACACTGATTAACGCAAAGTGCGCGTTAAATAGGTATGTAATTGGTTAAGCTGAGAAATTTAAAAAAGGTGGGACATTTATTCGATGTCCCACCTTTACTTTTTATTTTCGCTCTACGTGAGTTTACGAACGGTTTTTTATCATGCCATGTGGATCGATAATTAACTTTTTGCTTGAACCATCCGAAAAGTCTTTATAGGCTTGTGGTGCTTCGTCAAGGCTGATAACCTGCGGGTTCATGATCGTTTTCATGGAGATACGGCCCCTTAGAATGGCCTGCATAATTTGATAATTGTAACGTCCAATTGGAGCCATTCCCGTTTGAATATGAAATGACTTAAGCCAACCTTTTCCCCAGTCGACAGTCAGTTTACCGTGCTTAGCATTCTCATCACGTCCTCCTGGGTCAGAAGGAGTATAGATACCTGGAGTCCCTATACCTCCGCTTACGCGAACAACATCGAAAAGATCATTGATAACTGCGTTGGGATTTTCTATTTTGTAGTCTTCATCACCATGTCCATGTGCCTCATAACCTACGGCATCCACACCGGCATCCACTTCTGGTACTCCGAGAATCTGTTCGATCTGTTCTGCTACACTGGCATCAAGGGTAAGATCAACAGTTTCCATTCCCGCCTGTTTGACAAGTTCCAACCGCTCCTTGTTCATATCTCCTACAATAACGCAGGAAGCTCCAAGAAGCTTTGCTGATTCTGCGGCGCAGCGTCCCACAGGTCCAGCACCAGCAATAATAAACGGTTGATCCTGTTGTCACACCAGCAGCGTGACGTAAGCTTTTTTGGGTTGATTTTTTAGATATCTAAAAAATTGAGGAAGAGAAGATTTTTTCTGAACAATTAAGGGAGGATTTTGCTGAGTTTTTGCAAAATCCTCCCTTAAATATAATGGTATTATCTTAGGCTATTTGGCAGCTAAAATGTCCAATTTTTCAATAGACGGAGGTGTTGCCAATAGGTCTGGTGCATTTTCCATTAATGCTTTTGCGATCTTACCGCCAAGGTGTGCCTCTCTACCTTCTTCGTTTGAAAAAGTATCGTAAATACCGAAGGTAGAAGCATCAATACGGAATGCATACCACGTAACGGTACCGGCTTCTTCAAGAGCAAGCGGTAATGCTCCTGTAATAAAATCTTCAACGTTTTTTTCTTGGCCGGCCTTTGCTTCCAACCGAACTAACAATCCTAATTTTTTCATTTTTTTTATTTTTTAGTTAAACAATTCTTTCATCAGACCAAATTAGAAAAACCAGCGCTGCTTCGTTTATTGGTTTGGTTCAATAAGTTATGAAAAGAGGTCAATTTGAGTGGATGTGGTTGGGGCTATACCCAAATTCATTTTTAAAGGCTGCACTAAAATTTGACAAGCTGCCATAGCCAAAGTCCATAAAAATTTCGGAAGGTGTGACTTGATTATTATGTAACAATTCTTTGGCCTTGTTAAGCCGTTTTTGCCGAAACCATTTCCCTGGAGATTCCTGGTATATACTTATAAATTTTCTCTTAAAAGTAGAGGCACTCATATTGCACAGAAAGGCTATTTCGTCAATATTCAAGTTCGTATAAAGGTTCTTTTCAATTACCATTTTAAATGATAATTCTCTTTCATTGATTAGTAAATAATGTAAGTAATCTAAAAATACCGTCCCATATTTATCCGCCAGATAAAGCATTATTTCTTCAAATTTCAGTTCCAAAATCTTTTGAGAGATAGATTGTTGCAAACCAAAAATTTGTTGGAGCGAATGAATATAATGGATGATAAAATTGTCTTTCTCTAAAAGGAAATAAGGTATATCCGTTATCTTTTTATCTGAGGCATTCTGACTGAAAGAATGGGAATGTTTCAATAAAAAATCGGTGATGTTTTTGTGAGAAAAGAAGAAGAGTAAACAACGGTATGAACTTACACCTACCAGTTCGGTAACCAAAACATTATTAGATGTGATAAGTAGCGATTGTGTTTCATTGATTGAAATGATATCATTAGAAAAGTGAATGTTTTTTTGACCATCCAATAAGAAACTGAATACATTTTTATCCAGGCCAATCTTGTTTCTAGAACCGTTCTTATACACTTCGTAATTGAAAATTTGCAAATCCGAAGTATGAGTTTCGTTATGTTCCCATAGATCTTCGGGAAGGTTTGTAATGTCCATCGTCAAAATTAAATTGATTTTTTACGGAGTGTTCTTTGGTTGTGTCATTAAGAAATTCGTTCCAAAAGCGATTTTAGCCATTTGAGTTTTTCTTGCTGTAAGGAGGGTACTTGATAACGCCTTACTACCTGACGAATAGATAAGCTCAAAAAGCTGTTGCTTTCTTTCATCCATCTTTTTCGGGAATATTTCCAAAAGTTTTTCCGAAACCTTTTCTGCAAAGCTATCTAAGCTTGTAAGGTCTTCTTTAGAAATATCCCAAAGATCTGCGGGAAGCCGAATCTCATCTTTTCCAAAATCTGTCCCTTTGTATCCGAGCAGGTATTCGGCACCGAGCAAGGTAAGACATACCATAAAAAGCTTTGTTTGCGTTTTGAAAATATACCGGCTTGCTTTTTTATCCAGATTAAATAATTCGGCTACCAATGGTTCCTGATCTGTACAACTAAACATAATGTCCACTCTTCCATCGGGAAAAATAATGACTTCTTTATCTTCATCGGTATGATTGGCACATAGCAGGAAACTCTCCACAAAACCGGAGAGCCGTTCGTCTGGAACAATTTTTATGTACTCAAAATCTTGCATCGTTTTTATGTGCATTTGACCTGGGAAGAAATATTGGATATTCTTAATCAATCCGTCAGATGAATTATATATGCAAAACTAACAAAATAAAAAAACAGTCTAAAATACACCACCACACTCGGCAAATGCTGAGTGTGGTGGTGTAAGATTTTACCATTAATGAAGTCGTATGGGCTGTTACAACTTATAGATTTCTTTTAATGCTTCTTTCAATGCCAAAGGTTTTCTTCCCAAAAGGTTTTCCAAATCGTTTGTTACCTCTTCAAACTGGTGGTTTTTCTGATCTTCGGCAAAACCGGCGGTTAGTAAAATGGCAAATTCGGGAACGTTAAACTGCTTTAGTTTTTCGGTAAACTCTGTTGGGTCGGCATTGGTGTAAGAAACCGATTTGCCTGATAATTCCGAAAGAGCCTGAGCTACATCGGTGTACGAATACAGTTCGCTGCCTGTAATTTCATAGGTTTTATTTTCGTGTCCGTCCTGCAACAAAACATTGGCAACAGCTTCTCCCATTTCCCTGCGGAGGGCAAACGGTGCTTTACCATCACCGGCAGGTAGGTAAATTCCGGCTTCAAAAACGTGCTCTCCCACATACATCGGTATCACATCGGTGTACAACGCATTGCGGAGAAACGTATAGACAAGGCCGCTTTCCTTGATGGCATCTTCTGTTTCGAAATGGCTTGCCATCAACCATTTGATAGCGGATGTGCTCAGATCTTTCAGCGAAACACCAGTGTAAATAATATGTTGTACACCCGCTTTTTTGGCAACTTCTACTACGGCTTTTTGCTGTTCGCCCCTGTTTTGAGCTACCGTTGAAATCAGTAAAAGTTTGTCTATTTCTGCAAAGGCTTTTTCCAGCGATGCTGGATCGTCAAAATCGCCAATGCGTACCTGTACACCCTTATCTTTCAATGCCTTTGCTTTTTCCTCGCTTCTCGCCAATGCAACAAAGTTCTCTGTTGAGGTATGTTTTAACAACTGGTCTATTACCGCTGTTCCCAAATGCCCTGTGGCTCCTGTTACTAAAATCATTTTTTCTATTTGTTTACTTTTTCTAATGTGACAAAGTTACCTATATTTGCTATATATTTTATATGACTATACTATTGTATAGTGCTATATAGATGTATAGTTCATATAAATAAAAGTAGTTGTTGACAGGAATTTTACGAACAAAATAATTGGAATGATAGATAGCAGGTATTCAGATAGTATGAAGTGTGACAGGGGTTTAATCATGGCACTGACAGACACGCTGAATGTGGTGAGCGGCAAATGGAAACTGGCGGTGGTATGCACCTTGCTCAGTGGTAAAAAACGTTTTACGGATATACAAAGGGCAATTACGGATATTACGCCCCGAATGGTTTCCAAGGAGCTGAAAGAGCTTGAAGTCAACGGCGTGGTCAGGAGAAATGTGATTAACTCCACACCGGTTTTGATCGAGTATGAATTGACACCTTCAGGTGAGCAGCTTTATGAGGTCATCCAAAAAATGGTGGAATGGGGCTTGCAACATCGGGAGATTACGCTTAATGGGATGGAGGAAAGAAAGGATGATGAAGTCATTATATCCGGGTAAACTGTTTTTTAAAACCGGTTACTTTCTATTCTGGGGTTTCAAATTCAGCACCACGATCTCGCTCTTTGTGCCTACACGCATCGGCGGGCCGTACATACCGATGCCCTGCGACACAAAAACGTTCGTGTTTCCGTATCGGTGCAGTCCTTTGTTGTATTCAAAATCCATTTGGGCTACCCAGGTCATGGGGAACAATTGTCCGCCGTGGGGATGTCCTGCCAGATACAGATCCACACCATGCTCGTCGGCATATCGGATACCGCTGGGACCGTGATGCAATACGACGGTTGGTCTGGAAGCATCCGGTTTCAGCTTGATAAGCATTTCCTGAACAGTAGAAGTAGCCGATAAGGTATTCCGGTCTGCTTTTTCACGGTTGGCAGGCATAAAATTCAGTCCTATAATCTGTAGCTCACCAAACGTGGTCATTTCATCTTCCAATACACGTACGCCCACTTTCCGCACTGTTGGGTGTCTGTACAATATCTATTGATGATCCGAACGTGGTACGAATCTGATACGAAGCAGACTTATCTCCCTATTCCCGCCATTCACCGAGTTTTCCCGATCGTTAGTCTAAAGCCCATGGGCTAGAAGCCTATTATGTGGTAGTTTTGAGTCAACAAATAAGAACAACAGAACTAACACAATAAAAAAAGACATTATGAAAACTCTAGTAAAAACATTCGTAGCAGCAGCTTTAATCGCTGTATCAACTTTCACTATGGCAGCTGAAGGACCTGGAGCAAAAGCAACAAAAGCAAACGTTAACCTTTCCACCGCAGATTTCGCTTTAGCGCACTATGTTGCGGTCACTACGGATGGGGAATCAGCAGGTGTAGAGCAGTTATTTGCAGCTGATTTTAATCAAAAGATCCAAGTTACCAATGCACAAAGTAACAGCCGTAGCGAAGTGGTTAAATCCTTGAAAAAGCAAAAAGGGGAAAAGCTGAACTGCACAGTAAGCACAGACATCATTGAGGAATCGGCAGACTATACGGTGGCTAAAGTGACTTTGAAATTTGAGGATTTCACCAAGACAGATCTAGTTACTTTGGAGCGTGTGGGCAATGATTGGAAAGTATCCAAATCAATCAATTCTTATAAATAGAATTTTACAACTGGTGGTTTGCTGCAAATAAATGACAAACCACTAGTGAATCAAATGTTTAAATTTAGTTTAGAAGCTAGGTCGTGAGATCTGGCTTTTTTGTTTTGTCATGCAATGTGCGTTACTCGTTGATTGCCGATCATCAAACTTTAAATTCTGGCGCAATCATCACTTTTTCCTCTTTTACGTTATTGAGGAAATCGCTGTATTTTATAGGTAATTTTTTACGATGAAAATAAAAATAGAAGTCAAATGAACCGCCCACGATCCCATTTCCTGGTACGTATATAAATCTGTCAATACCTCTATCTACTTCCAGCTCATGGTCATGCGTATGCCAGTCTGTATAAGTCCAAAATTGATAACCCATTTTACCATTTTTAAACTTGACGATCTTAGATAAATATTCTCTTCGGTCTCTTAGATAATCGAAAGTAGGATAGTCGTAAGGGGTATTGCCGATAGTGTAAGCAGGAAATTCTTCATGCGGAAATCTCTTTTTAAAAATAGCTTCCATTTCAGTAATTTTAATAGGCTCTTGCTCAATATTTATTGTCCCAAATATATTCTGAAAAATGGAAGGCCTATTTCTGACGGCAAAAAATTGTATAAGACAATGTTTGGACGAATAGTATTTGTTGCCAATTTTCCGGATAATTTGATATTCGTCGAAATATTTAGTTTTTGCACCGTATGTTTTATCAAAATCAGCGTATGTATTGGCTCTTAATAGCCTTTTAAGGTATTGGTGGGGTATCGTATCATTTTTGATACTATCCAGATGAATTTCAGTCCAATCACGGTTCCCTTCCAAATCTGGAAGAACGGCAATAAGAATTAGATTAAGGTCTTTTTGCTGGTCCAATTTATTTCGATCTATAGCTATACCATCGATGAACGTCAGTGAAAATAGCTCAACGCTCTTCTTGATACCATACAAGTTATCTGTAGATAATTTGTAATTATCTAAGATACAGCCCTGTGGCTGATCAGGTAATAAGATATATTTGACGTTGGCTGATAAACTGAGCGAAACAATTAATAATGGCATCAAAAGCCATAATCTGAACCGTTTAATTATATGTTGTTTCATCTTTTCTTTCGCTATGGTTAATAACTCTATTTTTCTCCGCTTCGCTAAAATCATTTAATGAACCGACTTTGGTGAATAGCATTTTTAATGTGATGAGCGATCATTAAACTTTAAATTCTGGCGCAATCATCACTTTTTCCTCTTTCACATTATTCAGAAAGTCGCTATACTTTATGGGCAATTTCTTACGATGAAAATAAAAATAGAAGTCAAATGAACCGCCCACGATCCCTTTTCCAGGCACGTATACAAATCTGTCTATTCCTCTATCTACCTCCAACTCATGATCATGCGTATGCCAGTTGGTATAGGTCCAAAACTGGTAACCAATTTCGTTATTTTGGAACTTGATGGTTTTTGACAAATATTCTTTCCGATCTCTTAAATAATCAATAGCGCTACTGTAGGAATAAGGTGTGTCGCCGATCGTATATGGTGGAAAGTTAGTGCCGGGGTATCTCTTTTTAAAAATAGTTTCCATTTCTGTAATCTTGAGCGGTTCTTGCTCAATATTTATTGTCCCAAACACATGCTGAAAAATGGAAGGCCTATTTCTGACGGCAAAAAATTGAATTAAACAATGTTTAGACGCAAAGTATTTGTTGCCAATTTTCCGGATAATTTGATATTCGTCAAAATATTTAGTTTTTGGACCATAAGGGTCATCTAAACCTGAAAGAGTATTTATTCGGAATAATCTATTTAATACCGAAGTAGTAATAATGTCGTCTTTAATAGTATCGAGATTAATTTCTTTCCAATCTGTGCTCCCTAACAAATCGGGGAGGACAGCAATAAGTATTATATTGAGCTGCGTGTTGGCATTAATTTTATCTTTACTTATTGAGTCCGGTCCATTATGGAATGTGAGTGTAAATAACTCTACATTCTTTTCTATACCGTATAGTTTTTCTGTTGATAATTTGTACTGATCAATTGAATAGTTCTCCGGCTTATCCGGCATAACAAAATATTTTGGTCGGCTAAATAAACTAACATTGACAAATATAAATGACAATAAAAGTAATAATCTGAACAGTTTAATTACATGTTGTTCCATCTTTTCCTTCTCTATGTTAATAACAGTATTCTTCTCAGCTCCGCTAAAATCATTGACACCATCGGCCTTGGCGAATCGCGTTTTTTAATTGTTGTTAAAAGATAATAAAAATAATTTCACTTTCCTCGCCGTTCCATTCCCGCCATTCACCGAGTTTTCCCGATCGTTGGTCTAAAGCCGATAGGCTAGGAGCGTATTGTGTCGTAGTTTTGAGTCAACAAATAACAACAGATAAAAAACTAACACAATAAAATAAAGACATTATGAAAGCATTAGTAAAAACATTCGCAGCAGCAGCCCTAATCGCCGTATCAACTTTCGCTATGGCAGCTGAAGGACCAGGAGCAAAAGCAACAAAAGCAAACGTTAACCTTTCCACAGCAGACTTCGCTTTAGAACACTATGTAGCGGTAACTACAGCGGGAGAAACAGCAGGAGTAGAGCAGCTATTCGCTGAAGATTTCAATCAAAAGATCCAAGCTTCCAATGCACAAAGTAACAGCCGTAGCGAAGTGGT
>NZ_DLAV01000019.1:0-222074 GCF_002494055.1 Sphingobacterium sp. UBA7038 | reverse complement strand
ACATTATTTTGCAACGGTCTTCTAACTATTAAAAATGAAAACACGATGATTTTAGAAGTTGCTATTTTAAATGTGAAACCGGGCTTAGAAGAAAAGTTTGTTAATGATTTTCAATTAGCTAGCCAGTATATCTCGTCGATCGAAGGATATATAACACACTCTTTAAAAAAATGTATAGAAGTAGACCGCCAGTACATTTTATTAGTGGAGTGGGTTTCTGTCGAAGCGCATGAAGTAGGATTTCGTCAGTCGTCACAATACCAGAAATGGAAAGCTTTGCTACACAACTACTACGATCCTTTTCCTCAGGTTTTACATTATGAAGATTTAAAGATAGAATAATGATAGACTACAATAACAGATTTTTTAGAGCTGTAAAAAATAGTGACAACGGGGAAACATCATCCGAAACCATATTTCACTACAAGCAGAAAGACTCTATTCTAACGGCAGATTATAAAGGAGGTAAGATTATTTCTGGTCATTTGATCGGTATTATCAAAGAAGACGGAGTAATTGATATGCGTTACCACCAAATAAACCTAGATGGGAAGATAATGACCGGAGAATGTGTTTCCCGACCAGAAATTCTTCCAAATGGAAATGTAAGACTACATGAGGAATGGCGGTGGACTTCTGGAGATCTTTCCTCAGGAAAGTCCATTATAGAAGAATTTAAACCATACTATGAAAGTAATGATTTTACATAAGGCACTAATTCCCCTCATGCATATATCTTTGTCAGATCAGAACGGCAAAAATATTGAATAAATCTGAAAAGGAAGCTGCATAAAGGCAGCTTCCTTTTCAGATTACGGTTGTAGATCCTTTTTATATATAAAAGTAATTTTACTTGTCTGGATGACATCTTCCTTGAAATTTAATAGGGAAACGCAATATTCCATTCTTTCTCCTTCTTTAAATGTCAAGATACGATCGATGTCCTTAGGTAAGAGTACTTGCTTGATTTGGATAACCCCTTGATTGGCATAAACTAGGTCCCGGATTTTTTGATCATCTGTTTTAATCTTCCAGGAAAGTGGACTATTCACTGTCTTATTGCGGTTATCAAACTTTCCTTCACAGGTAAATAATGCAAATGTAGTGCTAAATTCATCCGTGTATGTCAACTTTATTGGCTTTTTCTCATATATGATGTATAAGCCTGTCGGATTCACAAAAAAAGTATCCGGATAGATTTTATAAATATCGTCTGCCTTTGGACAAGCGTATTCTATAAAGGGTTCCGGTTCTGGCTGGGGTTTTGGGTAAAATGGTTCATCACGGCTACAAGATGCAACTATTAAAAACAACACACTAAAAAGAGGAATAGTTAGTTTTCTGCTCATTATTGAGATTACTAGTAGAGTTTATAAAATTCATATAAAGGGACGAAAAAAAATATTCGTCTTGCTACAGTTTAAACTGTAAAATTTCAGTTATATCTTTTCTTTCCATACTTGCCCATGTTCTATTCTCATTGTTGAACGACAGTGTGTTTTCCACCACTAGGAACAGAGAATTTATCAATGGGGATTTTTAAATAGATTCTGTTGCGAAAAATCTATCTCATAAGCTTAAGTAATCGAGTGTATTAAATGCTTGAACATGGTCAAATGGCAGTTGGTCGAATAAATTTGGAATTATTATACAAGTTGGCCTAATTTGAATGTTGATTTTTGAATGGGACAAAGGTCGGAACAGATAGCCATTAATACCATAACCAAATAGTCCGAAGCCATGAAAGAACACGAAATTGATATCTATCTGGATGGTGTCAAAACGAGGGTCGACCTTCGAAGGATGGATTATACCTCGCTTCGGAACCTTTCCATGAAACTGCAGCGGATCCTGGGGGACAATAGTTTTATCCATGAGATGATCCTTGAAAGCGATCTTTACTATTTCCGACAGGAGATCAGTGCCAAGACCGTGGGGGTTCTCCAGAAGCATGGGATAATGACAGTTGCTGAACTGACAGCCTGTTCGTATGAGAAGCTTGCAGAAATGGATGGACTGGGAAGCAAATCCCTTTCCGAAATTGTAGGCTTCATCAAGGAGCTGGGAAAATAGAAAGCTTTTAATTCCGAGTTTTGACAACTTCCTTGAAACGCGTAATTTGATATTGTTTTTCAAACAATCCCCATAAACTAATCCTTAAGCGGCCGCCCCCAAAAGGGCGGCCGTTTTACTATGGCGATTCCTCAGTGGACAGTTCATCGGAGATAAAGATAATAGTATGGGGCAAAACTTTTATAGGCCTGAATTTTCTTCCCCTTTATCTCTTCTCCATTTTTTCTCGGTATAGGAGTTGAAATTTGATTTTTCCCATTTGGTCAGGTGGTACCCCCTGCAATATGTACAGTAATATGCCCGCCGTTGTATGGGGCGTCCCTGTCGGTGCTTGATGCGGCGGCCTGTTTCGTCCCTTTTGAAAAGGTAGTTCCACTTCAGGTCGAGCATGACAAGCCGGGCCTCAATCCAGGAAGCAAATATCACCTTTCCGGTTTCCCTGCATTTCTTATTGGTCCCCATAGAGATTGTTTTTTGTCTATCAATAGTATGGAGGTTCAGGTTATGAGCCCATATACTTGCCTCTATAATATTTGCCTATTTACAAGTATTTGAATGACACGTCATCGTACTAATTGGTACTTACAACTTTCTAAAGCTAGCCAATTTGCTGCTGAAAACGAAGCGGGTAGTTATTAGGTCAGCAGAAAGGCTGTATGAAAAAGTCAGATATCGAGGAAATCGTACAACTTATATTGGTCAAATGTCTGTTTATCGAAAAAATTTGCAAATGTGAAATGTAACATCCTACATTTAATGTATTTCACGCTCCTAAATCAGCCCAAATAAAACAGGAAACAATTATTTTTTTGCGTTTATGACGGACCATTTTGATATCATATTTCCCAGTATCCCCCTTTCTGTACATGATCTGGATACGTATCCGGCAGACTGGACCGACAATGTTTTAAAGTCAGCAACATTGTCCTTAAGGTATTCTTTTCCAAAGGCAGAAGTCCTCCGTGGGAAACTGCTTCTAAAAAAATACCATATTGAACTGATCCAGCTCCGTACGGAAGAACCTTTCAGCCTCCGGTTTAAGGTCGACAGGGACAGACTGTTCCTTTTATTTACGATACAGGGAAATCTCAGATTTTTGACCGGTGAAGGTACCGAAGTTATCACGGCCACCGAGAACAGCTTTTACCCTTCACATAGCAGGCCAGAGGTGTATGGAGCGGATATCATGAAAGGATCTGTGGTAAAAGCACTGGTGATTTCCTTTGATCCCCAGTGGGCAAAAAAAATTGTCCGGCCCTACAGGATATTATGGGAAGCGTTAAGTGAAATTGCACGTTCCGACAGGCAGTTCAGTATTCTACCGCGACTGAGGATCGAGAGAATGCTGGGAAAAGAACTCGGTGAAATACTGGACTTCAATGATCCGAACATCGAGATCGTTAAACTCAAAATGCGCAAAAAGATTGCAATGGTCTTAAAATGCTACCATGAAATGCTGGTCAGCTCGGGACTGGACAGGATCTATCTGGCAGGATTATATATATTGAAAAATTTTACAGATCCAGAAATTGATATCCAGTCACAGCTACGTGATCTACCGATGAGCGAGAAAACTTTTCGCAGAAAGTTCAGGGTCATATTTGGAACAACACCCTATGACTATTGTGTCAGGCTCCGAATGGAAAAAGCCCGGAAGCTCATCAATGAACAGGGGCTGGCCAAAAAAGAAGTATGTTCCATGGTCGGTTATACGGATCTGGGCAGCTTTTCACGTAGCTATCGCAGCTATTACAAAAATGAAGGACACCGCTAAACTCATCTAAATCATTATTAATGTATCTCTTTTGTTACCAAAAAAGGGAATAAACGGACATTTTTGATAAAAATCGGCCAAAAGTTGTCGGTTTTTTCCTTTTCTGGCCATTTCCGAAGCCTGAACTTTGTATTAAAGGTTTTTACCAGCTATTTTCTAGGAGAACATATCTCAGGAGATGCAAAAATAAAAGTATAAAAGATATACTATGAACAGGACTACAATAATAGCGAGAAGTAAGACAACAGATCTCTCAATGAGGATCGCAGAGCTGTTCCGTATGATACCGATATGGCAGGGGATTCGCACCACTGCGATATTTGGAGTGGTTCCGCCCAAAGTTCATGTTCGGAGAATATGGTACGCCAATAAATTTGCGCTGTTCACGGTTTATACGGCCCATTGATTTCAAGGAGACCGGTAGGCCAATAAAGAGGATCCCTCAACCGCATAACTGTGAGGCAAAACTGGAGTGCACAAAAAATAACAGTATTATAAACTAAAGTTCGCACTCATCTTCAAGTGCATAAATTGCCTTATGGGTACATTAAAAAATAACGGGCTACGTGCCTGTCTAGCGTTAATGATTTTATTATTTGGTGTTTTCATGGTAGTAAAAGCAATGGGACACAAAAGTGAAGCTTCCCAAGCAAAAGCAGTTGTAAATACCGAATTTCGTTATAAAGGGAGCGATACCAGCATCGGCAGTATTACCAATGCTGGAAATTGGGAGATCAGTGACGGAACAGAAAGCTGTGAGCTTGGTGAACTACCTTGTGTGGTGGCACCCAATATGTCATCGATCACAAATGAATCTCAGCTTGTTTCTTATCTGAACAGTCTAACACCGGCAAATGCAATATCATTTGTTGAAGACAATGCAACAAAGCACAGAGATTAATCTATATGTGTTTTATTATTGTACTAACGGGGATTCTGAGGCATTCCCGTTAGTGCTATTATATCTTCTGGAATAGGCAGTGCAAACCTTTGATCACCCGGATGAAGTGTATAGGTCTGTCCATTTAGCTTCCTTTGCAACGTTATGCCTGCTCCTTCTTTATTGAGCCGTTTGATGTCCATCCACCTAAGCCCTCTCATAAGAAGTTCCTTCCTTCTTTCTAAAAGAATTATTTCCAGAGCCTTTTTCTGTGAATCTGTTTCGACAGGGATAAACGTTTTCCTGTTGTTCCAACGATTGAGCATAAGATGATTTAAATCTGATAGTGCAAGTTCGACCTTTCCCGATCGTGCATAACATTCTGAACGGATAAGTAAGATTTCGGCTGTCGTAATTCCGTCAAATAGAGATGCGCTGCCTTCATAGCTGCCTTTAAATCCATAAGTCCCATTGTTGTTGCTTTTGAAAAAAGCAACTTTTCTTAAGTCATCGGAATGATACAGACCGTATAGGATTGAATCTACTTTTGCCCTGGTATTGCTCATATATGAAGGGGTAAGCATTCTGGTGGAAAGAATTACCTCACTATTGAATTGCTTTATGGGATAAGTCGCCGCAGTATTTAATGTATTATAATCCAAAAGTACATCATATAACAGAGGCAGGAATCTGCATAAAGAAAAGCTTCATTATATTTTCTCATGGAAAGATAGGTTCTCGCCAATAAAGCATAGGCCGCAGCTTTGCTGGTTCGGAGTACATGAACCTGTGTATTGCTCAAAAGGGGAATAGCATCTTTAAGGTCCGTAATGATCCGGCTGTATGTTTCCCTTAGTGTGGACCTGGTTGAAGGAAGATTAAAATCGGAATTGAGCCTCAAAGGAATCCCCAGATCGGTATCTGCCGATTCTTCATCATAAGCAAGTGACCAGATGCCTGCGACCTTCAAAAAGCTTCTTGCTCTCAATGCTAAAGCCTGACCTTTTAAATTGTCCAACAGCTTCTTTTCATTGGTACCCACAGTTATTTTGTCCATATTCTCCAGTACGGTATTGGCCCTGAAAACATTGTCATAACAATAAGACCATTCTCCTGTTCCCGCCTCAAACAGATTATTTTCTTCCCATATATACATCCTTCTATAAACTTCCCGTGCCAGTCCTGACCAGTCTGCATCAGAGAGATAATAATTGTCAGAGCTGACCTCCGAAGCACTTGGTTCGTATTGGTTTACCCTGAGATATGAATCGAGGATACCCTGTAAGTCCTGGATTGTTGACGGCACGACCAGTTTTTGATCAGGTTTGGCGTCCAGGAATTTTTTACAGCCTGTGAGTGACCAACATATTATTATAAAAACTATAATTCTCAAAATATTGTTATTTTTCATTTTCATACTGCTTTTTTGTTAGTGTCAAAGGCCTATGTTCATTCCAAGGGAAAAAGTCGGTGAAGGGGGAACAGCCGTATTTGGATAATCAGGATCTGCCCCTTTGCCGTTTGCTCTCCATATAATACCCAGGTTGCTGGCTGTGCAGAATATTTTAAGATTTGAGAGCCTTAAACGTTTACGATATGCTTCCGGTAGATCATAGGACAAGTTTATATATTGAAGTCGGATATTGTCACCTTTGAGTGTCAGCACTTCGGAATAGCTATAAAAAGCATCCCTATTATTATCTACCGGATAGATCCACGATGGAATATTTGTTTTGGCCTCATCACCGGGGTTCTGCCATCGTGTCCCGTAATCCGCGTGACCGGTCCCATTGGAAAGAAGATTTGAATAATTGATTGATTCATTACGGAAATAGTGCCCAAAAGCATAGGACACACGTAGTGTAAGTGACAGATCTTTCCATCGGAATGTGTTTCCGATAGAGCCGTAGAGTGTCGGTATAAGTGACCCTTTATAGACAAGATCGGACAATTGTGTACTGTCACCTGTTATTGATAAATAATCTTCACTCCGATGTCCATTTATGTAACCGACCGGATTTCCGCTTGAAGGGCTGAGCCCAAGCCACTTATAGGCAAAAAGGGAATACAGCGGTTTTCCTTCCACTGCAAACATTCCCCCTCCCACAAAGTTGCTTCCTATATAACTTCCGGTGTAATTTTTTAAAACTTCATCCTTGTAGAGAGATAGATTTAGATTGGTTGCCCATTGAAGCCGGCCCTTTAAGTTCTCACTGTTCAATTCAATGTCCACGCCATTACCTCTTATTTCAGCTATGTTCTTGGTTATGGTAGCAGTTCGTAGTCCAACGGTCAGGTCCAGCGGAACAGATCCATAAAGGTCTGTTGCCTTCTTCCTAAAATATTCGATACTGCCAGAAACCCTATTCCCCCTTAGCCTGAAATCCATGCCGAAATTCGTCATTCTCACCTTTTCCCACCTCAATTCCGGATTATAGAACCGCTCAACATCAGTAATTGGGCTTTGTGTGTATGGAGATGTTGAACCATATTTTATGGTCGTGAGTGCCGTTTTGGACGGGTCAACATTGCCGCTGTAACCATAAGTGGCCCGGAGCTTAAGATAGGGCATAAAATCAACTTTATAAAACTGTTCTTCCGATAGATTCCATCCTAATCCGGCAGACCACAGCGGATTCCATTTGTCATTTGTTGCTACGCCAAAGGAATTTGATGCGTCCCTTCTCACGCTGCCTGATAATATATATCTAGATCTGTAATTATAGGAAAGATTACCAAAGAGTGATACATAACGAATTTTCGTTCCTTCCAGATTGGCTGTATTCGGTATGAATGAACTGAATCCTGTGGTGTACTGCGGGTAGGCGTTAGCATAATCAACAGGAACGCTTGTTAGAATTTCCCTGTTGAGGCCATAGGTTCGATAAGTATCGATATCGTTTTTGATTTCCCTTATTTCGGCTCCTGCAAGAAAGGATATCTCATGGTCATTAACCTTGCGGTTATAATTGAGCTGCCCCCGTAAATTGTAGGATGTCATCATATTGTTCGTTCTGTCCAGAATATCACCTTTGGGAACCTTATAAATAACTGTACCATTAGCAGGGTCAATCTGTGTGAAATTATTTATCAGATCCCTTGAATAATAACTATCCTCCGTATTCAGAATTTCTGTTTTGAGGTTCTGTCTCTCGTACTGATATTTGACACCCAGAGTAAGCCCCTGTAATATAGAATAGCGTAATCCAAAATTGGCCAGTAGATCCTGAACACTGGTCGATGTTGTACTCTGACGATAATCATCCAATGGATAGTAATTCCAGTGCAATAGCTTACCGTCACCAGCAGTCTCGACATAAATCTGGCGGCGTTTGTATATAGGCAGGGGATTCCCCTCTTCATCAGCGAGCCTACTGTATGGAGGAATAGCAATTGTTCCTGTGGAAATCGAATTGTAGGCCGGTCTCCCGGAAATATTATGGCTCTGTGTGTAGTGAAATCCAGCAGTTAGCTCAGTTTTCCGGTTAAGTTTATACGAATTTTCGGTTCTTAAGTTCAGCCTATCATATTTTTCATCCAATCGGCCAACATTCTTATCGTAACCACCGGAGATCAGCCAGGTTAAATTTTCGGTTCCCCCTCTGGCACCAAGCGAATATTGCTGGTTGATGCCTGTCCGGTAAACATATTTCATATAATCATCCCGAACATCAAAATTCTTGAGCGCATTGATCTGTCTGCTGCCTTCCTCAGTGGATAATGTTCCGTTTTCCATCTTAAATAGTATTTCATATACCGGAGTGAAGGACGGACGGCTAACATTGGAAGTATCGGAAAACCGATATTTATTTTCAAAAAGAACCATTTCCATGTCAATATAATCACTGCTGGAGATTGTACTTATCTTATGAAGGTCGGGTTTCTCAAGTATAGAAATATTTGAATTGAACTCCAGTTTAACCGGCTGGTTATGCCGTCCTTTCTTGGTCGTGATAACAATGACACCGTTCCCCGCTCTGGTCCCCCATATCGATGCTGCGGCAGCATCCTTCAAGAATGTTATGTTCTCTACCTCATTGGGATTTATATTGTTGATATCTCCCTCGTAAGGAAAGTCGTCAACAACAATTAATGGATTCCTCGGTCCAGTTAGGGTACTGAATCCACGTATTGTAATATAGTTGTTCGCATTGGTTCTTTTTGAGGTTACTCCGTATGAATTAGCGATAGCCGGTAATCTGTCCATTATATTGGTGCCGACCTGTTCATTGAGGCGCTTATTGTCTATCTGTGAAAATGAGCCCGTTGCTCTTTCTTTCGGGATCTTTTCATAGCCGGTGCTGACCACAACCTCTTCAAGCATTGAGCTGCTTTCCTGCATATAGACTATATTCTGACTACCCGATAATTGGGAAAGGCTTAACGTATTGGTTTCATAACCCACTGACGATATGACCACTGATTGATCTTTACTGCTAGCGGGTATCTCAAAGCCCCCTTTGTCATTGGTTGCTACCTTGATCTGGGTGCCTTTGAGATGAACGGTCGCGTTTCCTATTGGTATGCTATCTTTTTTGGATACTACTGTCCCTTTTATTGTTTTTTGAGCAAAAGCTGATGTACTAAAAAAGATCAGCGCAGCAGTTAATATTATGTTTTCTTTCATATAGGTTCTGTTTTAATAATTGGATCGGAATCGAGATTTCGGAGCCGCTTACTGCTTTTGGGATATTACAAACACAGGGATATCCGCTAACACATCGATTAAGTCCAGCCCCTGTTTATTCAATTGTTTTCTGATGTCTTCAAGGTTCTCAAACTTTGAGGTTATCGTGACATTGACCTTTTTGGGGGAGTTAATTCCGTTTATTACCGGAAATGGTATCTGTGACGAATCATCTAAGTAAGAAACAAGATTTTCTACAGGTATATCTTCAAAGTTTTTTTGTTGACCGTTCATCATTCCTGCATCTTTCCCATAACTGCTGGACTTCTTTCTAAATACCAGTTGTATGCAGCGTCTTTTTCTTGTGGTAAGTATTCCGCTAAACTGTGTGTGGTTATTTAGGTCATTGAGCATATGGTTAAATATGTCGTTCGATTTTTCATTCTTCACCAACACTTCATAGCTGTATAGATTTTTCTTATACCATTCCTGTTTTGATGATATAGTATTATGAACCGGATAGAAAAACTTTGTACTGTCCCCTGATTCAAATAGGAACCGCTTATCATTTAGATCTGGGTACAGTTTGCGGAATACAGCTTTGAAAAGTTTTGCCAAAGCCATGTTTGTATAAGTTACGCCAACCACATCGCCATATTCACGCTGGTCTACACTTGAAGGAAAGCCATCCAGTCGCCCTTCGAATAATACTGAATGATGGGACAAACGGTCTAGAGGGAGGTTGGATGTAGTTAATAAAGGAGACTTTGTATCCCTATCGATTTTGACCGTGACCTCAGCCGTTCTATCGTCAAGGATTCTCCTGATATTATCTGTGGTAATCTGATCAGAAGACGTTATTGCCTGAATGGTTCCTTGTTTATTGATAATTGAATAATGAGGAATGGCTAGATGTGTAAATAGCCTGTTGAATGTTTCATCGTTTACAACAGAAATAAGTGAAAATGGATTTCTTTTAAAGAATTGATCTACTTTTGGCAGTTTCTCTTTGGTAATTAGAAGCACCTGTACCTCATCGCCCAATTCCTCTTGTAATTTGGATATTTTTGGCATGTTGGCGATACAACTTCCACACCATGTCGCCCAAAAATCAAGTATGATCAGTTTTCCCCGATAATCATTCAAGGTCGTTGTACCCTTTCTATCTGGGTGATTTACAATCTGCAGAGGAAGATGCCACAGTTCCTCAGGGATGTTGTCGCCGATCTGCAGCGACTTTATGTGGGTTAGCCCGGCATCAGCCCCAAGTGTATCTTGGGACTGCGCACGGGCATTACTAAACATCATGAAACAAAATACTGGTAATAAAAATACCTGCCGGACATATGCCAGTTTATGTCTTAATATGGCAGGCGTTATAGATAGACATAGGGATATATAGTATATTATATAGACGCACAGGCGCTCCATGTAGCTGTAAAATAGCTTCATTTGTAAATAGGTTTATAACGTTCATAATTTGTTTATAAAAAACCTAGACACAGGGGCGCCTCCGTAGTGTAGGAAAGTGGAAGCCGTTAAACGGCTAATTGCTTACTCAGGGGCGGAAATTATGTTTTTGAAGAATTGCTTTTTCATTAACCGCTGGCTTATTTATAATTATAATTTGCCAAACGGGGTTCCTCCTGTTAAACGACTAAGGGAGTGAACATCCCACTTGACCGTTCACGGGGCACCGACTAAAGGCCCGAACACGAATCAAGATAGGACGCCACCCCCTTAGCCATAAAAAATATGGTGAGGGACAGCGCTTTCCTATCCTTCTCTCGTGTTCTATGAAGTTAGTCGGTTTCGTGAACGAGATTATTTGTAGGAAAACTCTGTCTAAATCTAGACATTAAGTTTTCAAATTTACTAAATTCCTATAATACAACCCACAAAATTAAACTGTATTAAAAATCATTAATCAAAATTACTCATAAGTATCGGTTAATTATATTCGAAAATATTATATAACAATTCATTTTATTTATATATATTTGATATGGTTATAAACTTTTGAAAATCATGTCGGGACACATAAAGTTGAAAATTATAAGAGATGAAAATAATTGGAGTCAGGATTTTGTTGCTGAAAAGCTTGGCATGAGCCAAGCCGCTTATAGCAAACTCGAATCTGGTCAGACAAAACTGACATTTGACCGTGCTATTCAACTTTCTAAAGTTTATGATATAGAGCCCGAATATTTCTTTTCAGACGATTCAAAATTTATTCATTATGGCAAAGACAATAGCTTCGGTCCAATAAATAAAAACACGAATTATTATAGAGATGACACTTTCAAAGATATTTTCGAAAAGTTATTGGCGGAAAAGGATCTTCGAATAGAGGAGTATAGCCAAACCATCAAAGATCTAAAACAGGAATTAGAAGTTGCGAATAAAAGGGTTGAAGATTTTTTCTCGAAACTCAAAGATAAGTTATAAATTTACTGATTAGTAAACTATAATTAGTATATGACAAAGACAGAATTGATTGAACTTGAAGAATTACAGGGGAGAGTGATTGAGGAAATTCTAAAAGAAACAGGAATAGAAAAAAAAGTCTACTTAGGTTATCGTGAAGGCAAATCAGATGTAACCGAGGATGATGCAAAAAAGCTATCCGATTTTTTTAAAGTACCTAAATCCTTTTTCTTAAAACAGCCTACTTTAATCCATCACGGAAAAGACAACAGTTTTGGTCCGATATATCATAATTCTAATTTCTATTTTGCAAAACCAGAAACGGAAGAAGATATTAAAAGACTTTTAAATAAATAGCATAGCGAAGCCACCTAAAAGGTGGCTTTTATCGAAATATGTATCTTCTCTGGTAGGGCAACAAATGTTTTTTGCATGGTATGTCTATCCAATTTTTTAATCCTAAAAACTTATCGAATTTAAGCTAAATGTCATGAGGTTTAGACAGAGTTGTGCCAGAATATTGAGTTTTACAACTTCATATTGTTGTGTGGCACTCTTAAAAGCAATTCATATAATGTTATTTTTTGTTATCTTGTCTGGAGCTGGCGTTAGCTAAAGAAGGTACGCCGGATAATCAATCTAGGTAAGGTTGGTACAATGGAACTAATCAGATGATGTATGCCAATTATATTTTTGTTGATCTGGGGGAAAAAGCCGTGCAGCCTCCCTATGCTCTCGGGCCTTGGGAGATGGCCGCATTTGAGCGGTATCAGGTCGCCGATTCCAAACAGGTATCCGACAGCTGTATTATTGAGACATTCTCCGCCTACGACTCATCCTGTCATTTCCGCTTTTCCAGATACACCGTAAAAAAGAATGTCAGCCTCCTTTCAATTCCCAATAGGCCTGTATTGACACTGAATATCCAACTTGAAGGAAACATTGACTTCCAATTCGGCGAACATTTTACTGGAGAGAGTCTGTCGGGTGAATGTAAGCTCTTCTGGCAGGGCAAGCAAACCCTTGTACAGAACCTCATCCCCGGCGAATATGTCAGTCTGGACATCTTCTTTGAAGATACTATGGTGCCCGGCCTGAAAATCGATGGTAAAAAATTCCATTTCTGGGAAGCCGACCTACCGGACACTCCGCTATCCACAACTTACTATATCGCAGAACTTGCTGAGGAAACTTCGGCCCACATAAGGGACATGGTCGAGCGGATCCAAACCCGGTCCTTTTCTGGTATGGATTTTTTTTCATTCTGTGTCAATCTGCTGACCTATTATTTCAAAGGCAAGAGAAAACGGAGCAGGAACTCGCTCGAAAAGATCCTTTATTATTTTCCTTTTAAAAACCTTGAAAAAAACTGGGACCAATATAACAAGGACAGATATTATAAAGAGACACTCGAACGGATGAGAAACATGGACCGGGCAAGGCTTGAGGAGAGGTTTCTCTACCTGCGGGAAAAGGTTATTTCCAGACTCGATCATATTGACTGGATAGACTCGATTGCTCGCAGTGTGCTGGATCCTTATCTTTTACTCCCGGAACCTGAACCTAGGGATGCATTGCTCAATTTTTATTATGGTACGGCAAAACTGTTGGCAGACAGACTCGAGACTGAGCATTTTTCTTCGAAAGATCGGGATTGGGTACGTATATGCATCTTCACAATGTTTTCAGCCGCTTGTGACGTGGCCACGCCAACTGAATCTCAGATCGGATTTATTCGGTCTTTAGGATCTTCTGAACACGGAGGGGGTATTTCTGACATGGCCTATCAGGAACTGATTAAAAAGTTTGCAAAAGATCCTGAATTTCTAAAATATTCGAAACCGAACATCCTTGCCCATGTAACTTCCTCCAAGGCGGATCGGATATCTGAGGCGAAAGTCTGTCCCGTCAGGCCGCCGGATACGGTCAGGATCTATGCCCGTCTACGTAAGGGGCTGGAAAAATATTCCATATTGTTCAGACGAGAGTGGCACAAGATCGAACAGCAGATGAACCAGGCCTATATGGAGGATGACACGAATGAACTCCTTTTATTGGAAATACGTTACCTTACCAAGCTCCCCGGATATCTGCAAAAGGTCGATACCGACACACTCTGCTGGTATCAGATCGTGCTGAAGACGGAGCTCAACGAACTACGAAATGCCAGCCCACGTCTTACGCAGCGCCCGGGTTTTCCGGTGATCGATCTGCACGTAATGCTCGAACAATGGAAAGTGTCAACTTTTTTTGGATTTCGTCCAAGGGCCACGACAATGTATCAGGTACTGGACAATTTACAGCGAGTATGTACCCAGGTCCTTCTGTCAGGAAACCGTGATATTCTGTATTCTTTCTGCGGAATGGTGAGCAGGTCCTATTGGAAATGAGAAAAACTGGATCTCTTCTGTTTTGAATACTTTTTTAACATAATATATCCGAGTGGAAAAGTCAATTAATGACGGTATAAATCTACCTTTTTCTCCAAAATCTAATTTAAATTAGATTTAAGAAATGCTATTAAGTCTTCATAATGTTTTGGCTTTTTTGTGACACCGACATCATCATTATAAACTCCGTCGTTATTCACGCTAACAGAACGAATTTTTTGTTTAAGGTTGGCCTGAATATATATCCGTGTACCTTTATCTTGGTTTTCTCGTATCAGGAGATTGTATTCGAGAATATCAACTTTTAGACTTGAAAAAACTTTGCGGTCGTCCTTAACGATTTTACATTGTATAAGCCCCGAGCCTTTATCCGCTGAAACGACAAAATAATCGCTCGAAAGAAAAAGCTGCAATACGTTCTCAAAAGTCATTTTCGGATCGGTTGAAGGCAGGTCGATAAAGTGCCTTTTGTTGGTTTGGGCATTACAGATTCCCAGTCCAATCAATAAAATAAATACTAATGATTTTAATTTTTTCATGCTTTAAGTTATTAATAAGTTGGTAGCACCAACTTAATCAGTGAAATGGAGCAAATAAACCTAATATACGATTTATTTGGTCTATATGACATTTTTATATGTTGAGGCGTCTATCTTTTTTATTACATTCTCTCTATCTGTCTTGACCATGAGTAGCTTTATAAAAATAACACCCCTATTCACCCATTTTCGATTGTTTTTTTGAGAACAGTTTATTACTATTCTAATAAATAGGTATTTACTCCCCCCTCCCTTGTTGCCGGATGGTCGGGACACACCATTCCATCCTCACCGCTTAGGCCACCAAAAGGTAGGATGGCACAATTGGGTCAAGGGCGCAATCTAGGAGATTATGCGTAGGGGCGTTTAGTATACCCTTGACCTTTGTGTCATCGTGGGTGAATTTGCGAAGGCGGTAACGATGGACATCCATATCAGTAGCTATATATATCAATAGATATATAGCCTACCTTTTACCGAAAAAATTAGGTGTGATAGCTTGGGGAAAGCCGATACAATGATCCGGCAGATAATTTTTATCTCATGCTGGATTATTGTTCTATACCACTTTCATAATTAATTGAATAGCTTTTTACCTTCGCAGGCCTCGTTTTTTCTTCTTTCGTTTTCTTCTCCTTTCTTCCTCATCAGTGACCGTTCCCTGACCGCCTAACTCCTGAACAGGATCAAGAAGGATATCCAGGAGTCCAAGTCCATTTGTGGCAAATGAGGAAAATATATCACCAAGTACGGTAGACCTGTCCTGAGCAGGGCTAGAAAGTAGCCTATCTGTCCAGCCTTCTTTCATTTTTGGGATGGCCCCTCTTTCCAGAAGCCTGTCAAAGGAGTGAAGCCTTGCCTTCTGTTCAGCATCACCATTCTTCATGATATTCGCATACTGCAAAGTTTCTTTCAGTTTTCGGTCAAAACCGAACATCCTGTCAAAGACAGTTTCGCCGCACTGCTTAAAGGCCATCTGGTCAAACTGCCCGAGCTTTTTGGAATGTTCCACATTCCTGCCCCGGGACCTGTTCTGTGGGCTTAGTTTGATACGGTTGGTGATGTCCTTTCGGCTTACAACGACCTGAATGTGCATCTGTGGGCCTTCTTTTCGTTGCCCCACTTTTCTCGTGCCATTCTTGACTTCCTTGTCCTTGTAGCTATAGTAACGGTAGTTTTCCAGTTTGGCGAACCATAACAAGTCTTTATTATTTTCTATTCCGGGACGTTTAAAATTACGCGCATATTCATCCATGATCCGTGCAGCATATTCCTTTAATTTTTTCTTTGCGCCGTCCTCACCATAAGTAGCGAGCAGGAAATCGATCTCTTTTTTGCTGGGACTAATATTGAGCAGGAAGAATTTACTGTCCTCCCTGCCCAGTTTGGCAATATTGCCATCAATCCCGATACGTACTTCATGGGGTTTAATGTCATTCCGCCCGCCATTGAACCAGTGTTCCTGTTTTTTATTATCGGGTAGGCGGTTTTCTTTTTCCAGATAGGCGACAAGATCACCACAACTTCCTTTGTTATTCCCTGTTTCAGAATCCGTGATATTGATATACATAGCACCTAAAGTTTATCCAGTGACTCCCTGACCTGTTTGGCGAGTTCCTCTTTTTTTGCGGCGGATGCGGGCCATCCCAGTGTTTCCCGCTGGACGATGTAATGTTCAAGGATCCTTCTGAAACCATCCTTTAATTCCTGCCTCTGAGTAATTCCCAAAAATATTTTTTTAAGAACTTTATCCAGACTCCCGAGATATTCCGTATTTGCCTTTAGAAATTCTGATGCCTGCTGCTGTTCGTCGGAAATCAGGTCAATTATACTGGATTGCTGTTTGGTGACAGCACCAAGCTCGTCCAGCATGGAATACAGGGGAACCAATAGGTCGGTCTCCTGTTTTCGGATAAAGGAAAGTATACGGCTTACCCCACTGGAGAGTTCTTTTTTCAGTACCTCATCATTCAGGTCAGCAGGGTCTTTTTTGCTCCTGTAAAAATAATCGACCATCTCCATCACCAATTGCCGCTTGGTCCTGCCCAGTTTACGCGAAAGCAGTGAAAGTCGGCCATCCACTTCCTCCGGGAAGCGGACTGACCGTGTATTTTCATCTGATCTAGCCATTACTACGGGAATTATTGTCGATGATAAACCGAAACTTGCTGGCCTTTGTCGGATGCCAGGAGGGAATGTAATCCACATATCCATAAAGTACCAGATCGGAAAGGCATTTGTGATAGGTCGCAATGGACTTTATACGAGAAAAATGCATCAGCTTCTTACGGCTGGAATGAAAGAAATCCCCGGGACGCTCTTTCTGGTGATAATAGAACATTGCCAGGAGCAGTCCGATATGTGATGGAAGCAGCCTGCTATCTTTTGCGGTTTGCTCTAAATATGAGTTAAAGTAATGGTCCTGCATGCTGTTATCCATTGCCATTTCCTCCTTCCATCATTTTATCGACATCGCTGCTGCGATAGTACATACTGCCCCCGATCTTTTTAAAGGGGAGTGTTCCTGTGATCCGTAGGTTCTGCAAGGTTCCGGGAGATATGTCCAGTTTCTTTCTGACCTCCCTACTGCGGAGCCATTCCTTATCTCCGCTGTTCCCTAAGTTTTCTCTTCTTAAGACTTGTTTGATCTCTTCGAACAGTTCTTTCTTGAACTGCTGTAAGTCTTCTTTTGTCAGGATGTCAAATACCATAGCATATCAAATTTTGTGAACAATATAGGCCCGGCTTCTGTGCCTTGCCACGGTTACAAAATTGGATGCTGGGAGAACAGTCTGGATGACCATCGGACTCCGTTGGTCATGTTCAACATTCGAACAGGATCGCTATTATCCCTGTTTTACGGGTACTATCTGGAACAGTTTTTTGTCGTTGGGGATTTTGACGCCTTTCATGGAATCTTTTGGATCTTTCTGTACGAAATAATTCCGGACGGTATTGACCGGTATATCTTTGCCATTGTAGACGAAATATTTCGAGACCATTTTGTAATAAGGGCTTTCGTGGTCGCTGACCAGTAGCTTCCTTCCATTCGGAAGGGATAGGTTTCTCATCTGTTGGAGCAGGTCGATAAAAGTGGGAAGATGCTCGTCCTGGACCATTGGTTTGACAGACACCTCGTATTTTTCAAGATCGGCCAGTTTCTTCTGCAGGACTTCCAATTCTGACTGCAATCCCGAGATCTGTTCATCCTTTTCCTTAATCAGCATATCATTTGGCCGCATGTTCCATTTATCCAGTGGTGCAAGAAAATTAAGGAATTCATTCAGCTTTTTGATATTTGAAACATAGAGTGGATGTTTGGAGGAATAGGGGCTCTGGCCTTTAAAATAATCGATCCTATCGGAAACGATATGCCACACATGGGAAAAGAACTCTTTTTCTGAACGGTCTCCGCCGGAAAGATAATATTCCAGATGGTACTGATAGTAGTCGCCCAATACCTCCCGTTTTAAGCCATAGATCTTTAAAAGAAAATGATTGTCTTCATATCCACTAGGAACTCCTTTTATAGTTCCGATTGAGAAAGGATGTGGCTTGAAATCTAATATTTTTCTTGCCTTAAAGTAATGTGCTGACATATCATAAATATAATAAAAAAGCTATTTATCCCTTTATAGTCTAGAAGTATCTGACTATAGCAGGTTTTCATCCTGAAGTTTTTTAGTCCTGATTGTTCTGTAACTTTTCATACGTTGAATGCCTGATGAACATTAGGTACGACGCAATCAGTGTGATAAATAATACAAAGAAATGAAGTTCATAAAGAATAAAGATCAGCGCTAGGAAGTAATATGTGCTGATAGATTTTATAACGGATAATGGACTGTTTCCAACAAGAAAAATTAAGCTCCTGACAGAGAGAAGAAAGATAATGGCTGAACAAATAGCAATAGCCGATAAATGAAAATTAAATGCCGAAATTATAAAAATGATTTCGGGTAGAATAAGCAGGACAAAATAAGGCATGGAGGAGATGAAACGACGGATTTTACTGACCGGAAAATTGAGCAAAAATATAAGTTTCGTCCCTTCAAAGATAAAGTCTTTGTATAGCAAAACAGCATTGAAACAGGCTAATGTCAGGGTAAGATAAATGACAAATCTTGTATTATTTTCTGTTTCTTTAATATCAAAGAGATTGGTCAGTGTATATATAGTCAGTAAGCTGATCAGTTTTGTAACAATCAAAGACGTACGGTTATTGATGATATGGTTGTATATATTGAATAGATTCAGTTGCCTCCTATTAAATTTCTTGGAATAAGATAGTAATATATTTCGGCCCTCATTTATAGAAATCAATCGAAATTGATCCGTGTAAATTGCAGTTGCTATTACTAGAATCAGGAGATACAGCACTGTTAATCCCCCTCTGTAGTTTTTAGCTATATAATAACCGATACCCAGACTATAGCAGGCGTATAAAAGCAGAGGGATATATCCAATTAAGGTAACGACAGCCCAATGTCTGAGTCGAGATCGTACATTAATCCCATTGAGTGTATATTGCAGGAATGTATTTTTTCCCTCCCTCAGCTGCATCCTTATATATTTTGAAAACAATATCGCGTAGAATAGGGAAAATAACCAAAATAAGGCGATAAAAAAGGGATCTGTTGCTACTTTGAGTGAGATGAACATGGTCCAGAAATCGCTCGATTCCGTTAACCATTCTCCAGCAGTCTGTATAAATATACAATAGCTGAAAAACATGCAGAATCCTAACATAAATGCTTTCGCATATTTTTTGTAAAAACCTTTCGCAAAAATCTTGATGAGGGTTAATTGCATTGATATTAATTTGTTAGGATACCTTTTTGTAGTTCAATTTCTTCCGATGGAAACGGGAGGCTGTCCAGATGTGAGGTCATAATTATCGTACAATGTTTTTCTTTGAATCTACAGATCCATTCGCTTAAAAATGCGGAAGCCTCAAGGTCTAGTGTAATGAATGGTTCGTCTAATAAGATTAATCTGGGATTGCCTACAAAAGCCAGGAGTAAGGACAGCTTTTTGAGCATCCCACTGGAATATTGAGATATAGGCTGGCTGCTGATATAATCTTGCATTCCAAAACATTCGATCATGGAATCTATATGGTTGCTGTTTTCTCCCTTACATTTGAAAAAAAGATCGAGCAGATGTGTTCCGAACAAAAAATCCGGGTAAACGGGTTCCGTAGCAGAATAATTGACAAATCTAAGGTACTTTTCTGGGGCCTTTCTTAAAGAAAAACCCTCATATGAAATCTCACCATTGAATGATAGGATGCCCGCCAAGCATTTGAGCAATGTACTTTTTCCCGAACCATTATGTCCTTTGATCCAGTATATTCCCTCTCCGAATTCTAGGTCCCCTATCTGTAAGGCTAGGTGACTGCCATAAAATTTCTTTAAATTATTTATTTTAAGCATCTGTCTTTTCAAGCTTTTCGCAATACGGTTTACATTCAAATATAATTATTGTCATCCTATCTCTCAAAAACTACAGTTTTTACTGCAAAAAAACGATAAATATGTTACATTCAGATTATTAGGAAAGCTTTAAATAGTCCAAAAGAATGAACATTATATAAAAAGTAGTTGAGAAACTGAAATGAAGATTACGTTAGGTCAGGTGAACAAAGATCTATTTGGATACGGGGTTAGCTGATAAGTTATTTATATAAATATATAGCCTATTCGATATACAATCTATTATTTTCATGTTGGAATGGATTAAAAAGTATACTGTCCAGTATACTGAAAAGAGGCTTAATGCTATCATTAAGCGAATAGAGTATCCCCGGAGGATACTCTAAACCTCATTTGCAGAGCATAGGGCAAGAAAAGTAGGGCTCTGCCCAACTTCTGCTTGCTACATAATGACTAGAAGCCCGTGTTCACCCAATAGTTCAAATAATGCATTCCTTCCAACCTATATCGTTCTAATAACCTGAGTTCGATTAATAATTTGGTATAATAAGTTGTAATATAGGGGGAATAGTTTTATATTTAAGTATCTTAAAACCAAATATTTAACTATTTGTTCCCGCTATGATTGACATCAATAAAGTTAACGATATTTTCTGTCTTGTCGACGAGTTCTGTAAAGATTTTGACAAATCCACTTCCCGCTTCCTTCTTGGCAGGGCTGCCAAGCGTCCGCCGGTCATGTCCAAAAGCGAAGTCATCTCCATTTGCCTGTTGTTTCACCTGAGCGGTTTCCGGTGCTTCAAGCACTTCTATATCTTCTACTTACAGAAGCACATGAAGTCCGAATTCCCCAGGACCGTCTCATACAACAGATTTGTTGAACTCAGCCAGAGCGTACTGATGCCTATGACTATCTTCCTGAAAACATGCTGTCTGGGAAGATGCTCTGGAATATCCTTTGTTGACTCCACACCTATACGGGTATGTAACAATAAGCGCATCAAACGCAATAGGGTATTTAAGGGGATTGCCGAAGTCGGCAAGTCCACTATGGGGTGGTTCTATGGCTTTAAGCTTCACATTGTGATCAATGATCAGGGCGAGATTTTGAATTTCGCCATTACCCAGGCAAATGTCGATGACAGGGAACCGCTTAAAAACGAAGGCTTTCTCAAAGCAGTGTTCGGAAAGCTGTTTGCAGACAAGGGATACATCTCCCAAAAGCTTACCGATATCCTGTTCGTCAACGACATCCATCTTGTCACAAGCATCCGAAACAACATGAAAAAGAGCTTAATGACCATGACAGACAAGATTCTGCTCAGAAAGAGATCGGTCATAGAAACTGTCAATGATGAACTCAAGAACATATGCCAGATTGAACATTCAAGACATAGATCTTTTGCCAACTTTGTGTCAAACATAGTCGCCGCACTCACCGCATATGCATTCTTCCCTAAAAAACCTGCTATAAAATACCAGACAGTAAAAACTAGCCAACTGACTGCATTTTAACAATCGAACTCAGGTTAATATGAGTTAAATGAAATAGGTTGTATAAAGCTTCGCGATCTGAATTTGGGTAAAATCGGCAAGAATTATCTTCATTTCATTTTGAAAATATCTCTATCAAATTGGGAGCCTCTATTGCTTACTTTTTTTAATAAAAAATATAATAATAGTCTGATTTACAGGTGTATATAGTTTGTTTTTTTGATTTGGAATACTTTTGGCATATCACAAAATAAATATTTAACAAAGCTATGGATGAAACCAAACGATGGGATACTGTTCAGTCAACAGAATTTGTTGTATCTGTAATACCAGAACTATATCTGAAATTAAAACGCCCAGAATTAAAAAACAAAATCACACAAATCCTCCAAGTGATCATTGAATTTACACAGGGAATGGTGTATGCGAAAGAATGGCATCGGCTGCACTGGACAATGCAGGTTATGGGTTATACATATAATCGAGGAAACCTGGAGGTAAAATCCAAAATCAAAAAGATTTTTATTGCAGCATTTAAAGATTTTAAAAATATCTGTAGTCCAAATGAATGGATTCTTATCGAAAAGAAACTTCCCTTCGTTTTGCTTAAGGAACATAAGTCAATGCAGATAAATTGAGCACATTCAACTTAAGATCGAATTTTAATATGAAAAATATTTGTGAACCAATCATTGATAGTTGGTCTGCTGACCGGATTGGAATTATAAATTCGGAGTGCATACAATTGTTAAAAGAATTAATAAAAACCCCTTCCTTTAGTCAAGAAGAAGAAGATACGGCCAAAGTTCTGTCTTCTTTTTTTTCAAGACACGGAATGGAGTTTAACCGCATTGGAAATAACCTATGGTTGTACAACCTCTATTACCAGAAAGATAAACCTACTATATTGCTGAATTCGCATCATGACACTGTCAGGCCCAACCACGGATATGGTCGTGATCCCTTCGAACCAAAAGTAGAAAATGGAAGAATCTTCGGGCTGGGATCTAACGATGCCGGTGGTAGCCTTGTTTCCTTGATAGGTGCATTCCGTTATTTCTACTCAAGAAACGATTTACCGTTTAATTTATGCCTTGCAGCGACCGCCGAGGAAGAAATATCCGGTACTGGAGGACTAGCGATGGTGCTTCCTCAAGTTGAGGATATTTCTGTTGCTATTGTGGGGGAACCCACCATGATGCAGATGGCAATAGCTGAAAAGGGAAACATGACATTGGAATTTATCTGCTATGGCAAAGCTGAACATGCTGCACGTAATGAAGGCAGCAATGCGATAATAATGGCCATTTCAGGAATCCAAAATATCGGATCCTGCCAATTCCAGCTCGATAAGACTTTTGATGATGTAATAAAACTAACGATAACTGAGATCCATGCCGGTATTCAATCCAATGTAATACCTGACGAGTGTAGATTTACTGTCGATGTACGAATTACCCCCAATTATACGCCTGAAGAAATTATGGATATCTTAAGGGAAAAAGTAAGTGGATCGATAAAACTAATCGGAAATCCTATGCGGGCCTCCTCAATCAGTGAAGAACACCCGCTTATACATGCAGGAAAGACTCTCGGCTGGTCAACTTATATTTCTCCTACCTGTTCCGACAGAGGTTGGCTGAAAGTACCTTCTTTAAAGCTAGGCCCGGGGGACTCATCCAGATCCCATACAGCAGATGAATTTATATTCTTAGAAGAAATAGGACAGGGACTGAACGGATACATTGAACTATTGGAAAGACTTTCACAAGGTTGGGGCACCAATTGCATTAAATAAATATATGATATGGAAACTGACAGTATAATTGTGCGTACAGCTACAGTAGCTGATCTCAAATATGCTATTGAAATTTCCGATGAAACTAAATCATCGGCCAGGGCACGCGGAACAGGAATAGGAACACGAACTCCGCAATCAATCTGCAATAAAATACTTGAAGGCAATGCAGTCATCGCAGTAACAGAGAGCGGAGAGTGGGTCGGTTACATTTATCTGGAAGTCTATGCCCAAGGAGAATTTATTTCCCACTGCGGACTTATAGTCTCCCCGTTATGGCGACGGAAAGGTATTGCAACCCTTATTAAAAGGCAGATATTTGAACTTTCAAAAATGAAATATCCGCATGCAAAGATTTTTGGCATCACTACTTCGCTAGCCACAATGAAAATAAATGCAAAACTAGGTTTACTGCCTGTTACTTTTTCAGAAATAACCCAAGACGCAAATTTCTGGAACAAGTGTCAGAGCTGTGTGAATTATGCTGATCTTAAGAAAAAGGAATTTAAAATCTGCTATTGTACTGCAATGCTTTTTGACCCGGCTACAATGCAGAACAGTTTTCTTACTATAACAAATAAATCATATGAATATTGAACATGCAATATCGGAAATTATCCTAATGGTTCCCGAATTGAAAAAAGAGATGAAAAAGGTTGGAACTGAAAAGAATGCATTTGTGGTTATCGGGATCTTTACAAAGCACATAAAGTATTTCGTTGAAAATAAATTCAGTGAAAGATATAGTAAATCGCTTTCTCTGATGAACATCATCCATAAAAAAGGCGATTCCTGTCTTCGGAATGCCGTGGAGCAGATATTCATTTATTCTTTGGATCTATTGCTGTTTTCCTGCGATACGAGCGAAAAAAAATCATTTATTAAAGGGATACCAAAAGACTTATATATGGTCTATATCCATCAGATCTCCCGCTCCGCGCTATAATTAATAGAAGCTGATCCTTATCTTATAGATCCTACCAGCTTAAGATCCTTTTTGTCTATCAAAATGAGAATATATCTCTCATTTTGATAGACTTTTTTTTGTAAAAAAACAAAAGCTGAAAGGGTTGGCGCTAGACACCAGCGCTTTAAGATTAGAATAAATTTTTGGACTCTTTTTTGATAAAGTTAGTTCAAAGTACTATTGAGTTGACTAGCTCAACATTAAAAAAACGCAGATTTTAAACAAATAATTAACAGCGGTTTATTGGCTTATTAATAGGGTTATTACATTATGAACATACTTATCATCGATGATGAAGACAAGTTGAGGAATTTACTGTCAAAGATCATAGGATTTGAAGGATTTGAAGTATTCCAGGCTTCGAACATCAAGAAAGGGTTAAAACAATTGGAACTGGAAGATGTAGATGTCGTTATATGCGATGTGAAGCTTCCTGATGGCAATGGGATAGAAACAGTGAAAATTATTAAGAGCAAATATCCTGCTATTGAGATCATTCTTTTAACAGCTTTCGGTAACATTAAGGACAGTGTAAATGCAATCAAAAATGGCGCATTCGATTATATTACGAAAGGAAATGATAATGACAGGATTATCCCACTATTATACAAGGCTGGCGAAAAGGCTGCCCTAAACAAGAGGGTTCTAAACCTCGAGAGACAACTTGGGAATAAACATTCCTTCGATAAAATCATTGGTACATCCGTAGCGATCAAGCGTGCAATTGAAATGGCAAAAAAAGTTGCCCCAGCGGAAACCACCGTATTATTGACCGGAGAAACAGGTACAGGAAAGGAGGTTTTCGCACAGGCTATACATCAGGCAAGTAAACGTGCCAGCTATAACTTTGTCGCAATCAACTGTGCTGCTTTTAGTAAAGAGTTATTGGAAAATGAACTTTTTGGACATAAAACCGGCGCTTTTACGGGAGCGAACAAAGATCAGAAAGGATTGTTTGAAGAGGCCCATAATGGAACGATTTTTTTGGATGAAATTGGAGAGATGGCAATTGATCTCCAATCCAAAATATTGCGTGTTCTGGAAACCGGTGAATTTATACGCGTTGGAGACACAAAGTCTGTAAAGGTCAATGTCCGAATCATTGCGGCAACAAATCGTCTGCTGGAGAACGAAATTGAAATTGGAAACTTTAGGGACGATCTATTTTACCGTCTATCTGTTTTCTCTATCCAATTACCTCCCTTACGGGAGCGTCCAACGGATATCAAGCTGCTATCGGAATATTATGTTGCTTTATTTGGCATAAAGTCCGATAAAACAAACCTAAGATTAACAGATGAATATCTTAATTTTTTGATGAAAAATCCATGGAAAGGTAATATCCGTGAATTAAAAAATGTCATTGAAAGGAGTGTGATACTTGCGGAAGATAACGAACTGACGGTTGAAACCCTTCCAATTGACTTGAGGTACCGAGAATCTAACATGGCTAATTTTTCTACATTTTCCATGGCGAGTGTAGAAAAAAAACAAATCCAGAAGGTGTTAAACTTTACCAAAGGAAACAAAACCGAAGCGGCCAGACTTTTGGAGATCGGGGTAGCGACACTTTACCGAAAAATAGAACAATATAAAATTTCATAAATCAATGGCATGGCTTTAAATTATATTTATAAAAATGAAATATGTACATGGATAGATGTTGAATCTCCAGATTCTAATGAACTAAAGGTTCTAATGGACCAATATGGCATAGAAAAATTGTTACTGGACGACAGCATGGAGCCAAATCACCTCCCTAAATTTGAGGAACATGGCAACCTGAAATTTTTTCTTACCCGGGAGTATATCGAAACCGAACGGGAAAACCTAAATACCATTAGTGATATCAGTACCAAATTAAGTATTTTTATTGTCGATCATTTTATAATAACAGTCCATCGTACTCCCAATCAGAGCATATATGCATGCAAGAACGAAATTATATGCGGGGATGAAATGATTACGCCACAAAAAATAGCGCTGAACCTTGCCCTAAAAGTCATGAAATCTTATGATGACCAGAACAAAAAGTTAATCGATAAAATGGACGAGCTTGAAAATGAAATATTTTTAAACAATCTAAAATCTTCCTACCTGATCAGACGGCTATATACGTTAAAGCGGAAAGCCGCATTGAGCGCCAGACTTTTGGGAATATCAGGTGTATGGATACGCGCATTTAGCAAGCTTCAGCTCAATGAAGGACAGATAACAGATCTGTATGATAAACATAAGGATGTCATCGCTGACTTTGATCATCTCAATGGCCAAGCATCCAATTTAATTGCTATGTATATGGCTTTTTCCGACCAAAAGGCAAATCAGGTCATGAAACTTCTGGCAATTTATTCGGTTTACTTTCTCCCGATAACATTCCTTGCAGGAATATATGGAATGAATCTCGAACATATGCCAGAACTTGCCCAGCAGAACGGTTATTATATCGTTTTAGCAGCGATGGCAATTATAGTTATAATTACCTTTTTTTATTTCAGAAAAAAAAGATGGTGATCTGCCTTCTAAGATGCGATCTCATTGATTTAAGCATAACCTATTTTTAGATTTTATTATTACTCTGTCTACTTAACACATAATATCCCAATAAACCTCCAATAATTGATGCGGTAAAAATTCCAATTTTGGCCTGTGTTACGTACTCTTCGTTTGAGAAAGCCAATGAGGTAACAAAAAGTGACATAGTAAATCCTATTGAGGCCAATAATCCCAGTCCAAACAGGTTATAGATATTCATGCCTTTTGGAAATGGAGCAACCTTTAGTTTAACAAAAAGATATGTAAAACCGACAACTCCGACAACTTTACCGATCAAAAGCCCCAAAGCCACACCTAGTGCGACATTAGTACTGAATAAATGTTCCATATCTATTGCCAGTGAAACACCTGCATTCGATAACGCAAAAATTGGAATGATTACGAATGTAACCATTGGATGCATAGCATGCTCCAATCTCTGCAATGGTGGAGTAGCGGCAATGGTACTGGACTGTACTTGCTCTAAAATATGTAATTGTTCATTTGTTAATGTGGGCTTGCCATTATCAGGATCTATACGCTTAAACTTCTCCAGAAGACGCTGAATATTGTTACTGAATATTCGCTCGTTGATTTTGACATCGGCAGGTATTGTAAATGCAGCAAGTACTGCGGCAATAGTCGCATGTACGCCGGACAATAAAAATGTTGTCCACACGCCACCTATCCCTAGGACAGCATAAAAAATAATCGACCTGACGCCCAGTTTATTTCCCATATACATGGCCAACAGTACTAATGCACCGATCCCTAAATGAAGCGTTGATATTTCGGAAGTATAAAAAAATGCGATGACCAGAACTGCTCCAAGATCGTCGACAATAGCCAGGGCTGTAAGAAAAACCTTTAAGTTTAGAGGAATACGATCTCCCAATAAATATAAAACGCCCAATGCAAAGGCTATATCCGTAGCCATAGGAATTCCCCAGCCGCTATGGACATCTCCTGAAGAATTAAATAAAAGATAGATCAGTGCCGGAATGGCCATACCCCCCAGTGCCGCGGCAATTGGCAACATGGCTTTACGTGGATTGGACAGTTCTCCGCCGACAATTTCGCGCTTCAGTTCCAATCCCACAACAAAGAAGAATACGGACATCAAACCGTCGTTAATCCAATGGTGCAGGTTATATTCAAAATACGTTTTACCATCCCACTGCAGTCCGAATGTATGCTCCAAAATATGATGATATTCTGTAGCCAATGGAGAATTTGCCAAAATTAAGGCTATGGCTACACTGACTCCAAGTACTATGCCACCGGACTTTTGCTGACGGATAAAACTTTGTATTGGTGATACGATTTTTTCGATAGGTGATTTCTTTTGTTGATACATCATTTTCAGTTAATATTTACATTCATTGTAGATAGCTGTGAGAGAATAAACAATGCTGTGAGAATTACTAAGTTATAAAACTTATGTAATAACCGCCAATAAATTTCCAATTGCTGGTCTGAATAGAATATGGTTCTCAACCCCCAAAAAAATCACATAACTATCGTTTTGATAATCCATCTATCAAAATGATAGGGTTTTTGAATATATTTTTTCGCATAAATATATGTAAATATCTTAAAATCAAAATGTTGTATTATTTTTTATTTTATTGGAATACAATTTGGCATAGTGGGAATAAAGAATTCGATAAAATGAGAAAATCAAATGTTAAATGGAAACAGAGGCAGGAACCGCCCTCATTTCCAAAATGGCTAAAATCTTATCACCTTTTGCTTGCAGCAATGATTGTGATGCTGATTTTCGGAGCAGTAATGAAACATTTAAGTACAGTATAAAAAAATAAAAGAGATGATTACAATAGTATTGACCCTAGCGGGAATAGCCTGCTTTCTTTTATTCATCAAGTCGATAGACTTTTTTGAAAAAATTTAAAAATGAACACAAAAATCATAAACACTATTCGCCAATGGGCGCCCGAAACTGCGGGACTCATTCCTGACTTGGATAATCTTGATGATAAAATCGCTGATTATCTCTTGCTTCATAAACTCGCAGAAGTCTGTGTGCAAAAATTAAAAACCGGTCAGGAAAATGATATAGACAGTGTCAGAGAAATTGCGAAGGTGATCAACCTTCTTTACAAGGGTGGTAACCAATATACAAAAAACGCGATCGAGAATGAGTTTCTGACAGCGTTGTCATTGGAAGAAAGCCCGGGTAGCTTAAAATTGCATATGGAATTGTTACCCCTTGAGTTGAGAAAGGAATATATAAAAACAATTTTAGAAAATTGATAGCCTTTAAAGGCTTGAAGTTTATTTATCTATGAACGAAATAAATGAAATATCTGCTGGTCATTATCTTGCCAGGCACTATGGGGAAATAAGGGAGGAAATAGATACGCTGTCTTCCCGTAAAAATTTTGCCGGAATATTTCAGGCAATCGTAAACCATTTCAATTATTTGGTTTCAGCTGGGCAGCTGGAAAAAATAAGTATGCGACTAAAATACATTGCCTGGCTATACAAAAAAGGTGACGATCATGTCCGTAATATTATTGAGAACCTTTTTGTACGCTCTTTCCGTGGGATGAAACGGAGATGTACGACAGAGCAGTGGATTTATATGTACCAAAATATCCCAAAAAATCTTAAACAGATCTATTTGCTGCAAAACAGCACATATATCAAATAAAAAGTATTTATATGACAGCATTATTTTTAATAGCAATAGGTGTGTTTATCTATATCTGCTATGTACTATTAAAACCAGAGAAATTTTAAATCACTGCTCCTGATAGACTAACTGTAATCAGGAAGCTTAGAAAATATATTTAAACAATAATATTATAATGAACACAGAAATTTTAGGAATTATCGTCATGTTTTTCGTTTCGGTGCTGCTTGCGATACCGTTCGGTAAATACATTGCGAAAGTCTACGGTGGTGAAAGAACACTGCTGGATCCAATATTTAATCCAATAGAGCGGATATTTTATAAGATAGCTGGTATCAATCCGCAGACAGAAATGAACTGGAAAGAGCAGATGGTAGCCATGGTTATGATCAATATGATCTGGTTTTTGTTCGGTATGATTATTTTGATGACACAGGGGAGCCTGCCATTAAATCCCGACAATAATCCGAGTATGTCGGCAGACTTAGCTTTCAACACGGTCATATCCTTCGTTGTCAACTGTAACCTACAGCATTACTCGGGAGAAACCGGGCTGAGTTATCTGGGACAGTATTGGCTGATGTTCCTCCAATTTGTAAGTGCAGGAACCGGTTTGGCCGCGGCAGTAACTGTATTCAGAGCGTTTCGGGATCGCACAGCGAGCACATTGGGTAATTTTTATAACTATTTTGTGAAGTCCTGCACACGTATTCTACTTCCACTCTCGTTTGTGGTCGCCATCATCTTAGCTTTTGATGGCACACCGATGACTTTTGAAGGAAAAGATACGATAACGACATTGCAAGGTGATACGGTGGCTGTTTCAAGAGGTCCGGCAGCGGCATTTGTAGCAATCAAACATATTGGAACAAACGGTGGTGGATTTTTCGGCGTAAATTCGGCCCATCCATTTGAAAATCCGTCTTATCTATCGAATATGGTTGAGATGATCGCTCAATTGATCGTTCCACTGGCAATGATATTCGCCCTTGGAATATTTATCAAGCGGAAAAAATTTGCGTGGATGATTTTTGGGGTGATGACAGTGGGTTTTCTGATGCTGACCATTCCAAATATTATGATGGAAGCTAAAGGCAATCCGGCAATTGCTGCCATGGGGATTGATAATTCATTGGGTGCAATGGAGGGTAAGGAAGTACGTCTGGGTGCAGCATCTTCAGGGTTTTGGAGTATAGTGACAACTGTGATCTCGACAGGCTCTGTCAATGCCATGCACGACAGTACCATGCCACTGTCTGGAATGAATGAATTACTTGCAATGATGATCAATGCATTTTATGGCGGATGTGGAGTCGGTATCCTCAACTTCTTTATTTTCATTATTCTAGCTGTATTCATAAGCGGTCTAATGGTCGGCCGTACGCCAGAATTCCTTGGGAAAAAAGTGGAGGCCAGGGAAATGAAGATTGCTATGATCATTGCGCTGTTACATCCATTTCTGATCCTTGTGGGAACAGCACTGGCTGCGGCACTGCCCGGATACACCGCTGCATCATTGAACAATCCGGGCTTTCATGGCTTTAGCGAAATGCTGTATGAATATACTTCCTCTGCCGCAAACAACGGTAGTGGCTTTGAAGGATTGGGTGACAATACAGTCTGGTGGAATATCAGCACGGGTTTTGTTTTGATCCTTTCCCGCTTCCTTCCGATTATTGGACCAGTTGCTATAGCGGGGCTATTGGCCGAAAAGAAATTTATTCCGGAGGGCGACGGAACATTGAAAACAGATACAGCAACATTTGGGCTTATGGTATTCGCTGTAATCGCTATTGTGGCCGCATTATCATTCTTTCCTGCACTTGCACTTGGTCCAATTGCGGAGTACTTTTCACTTTATTAAACATTGATTAACGAAAATTAGAGATGAACAAAAATACATCATTGTTTCAACGGGATATGGTTCAGGAGGCACTGAAACAGTCTTTTGTGAAACTCAATCCGAAAACGATGTTCCGTAATCCGGTCATGTTTACCGTATGGATCGGAACATTGGTTATGCTCATTGTCAGTTTATGGACATTGTCAGGGGCACAGGGTCAGGGAAGTTTTGGGTATAACTTTGCCGTATTCGTCATATTATTACTTACACTGTTGTTTGCCAACTTTGCCGAAGCTATTGCTGAGGCAAGGGGAAAAGCGCAGGCGGATAGCCTGCGCAAAACAAGAGAAGAAACTCCGGCCAAACTTAAAAATGGACAGACAGTATCTTCTGCACATTTGAAAAAAGGCGATGTTTTTGTCTGTGAGGCTGGTGATGTCATTCCTTCGGATGGCGAAATTATTGAGGGACTTGCCACCATCGATGAAAGTGCGATTACTGGAGAATCTGCTCCGGTCATTCGGGAAGCAGGCGGAGATAAAAGTTCTGTTACCGGAGGCACCAAGGTACTTTCAGACAGAATCGTTGTACAGGTCACCACGCAACCCGGAGAAAGCTTCCTGGATAAAATGATTGCGCTAGTGGAAGGTGCCTCCAGACAAAAAACACCGAATGAAATAGCTCTGACTATATTATTGGCAGGTTTTACATTGGTGTTTATCATTGTCTGTGTGACATTGAAACCCTTTGCCGATCATGCGAATGTAGGTATCACGATTGCTTCCTTTATTTCTTTGTTCGTATGTCTGATACCCACAACGATCGGCGGCCTTTTATCAGCTATCGGCATTGCGGGAATGGACAGGGCTTTGCGGGCAAATGTGATTACAAAAAGTGGGAAGGCTGTGGAAACCGCTGGTGATATCGATGTTTTATTGCTGGACAAAACCGGTACGATCACAATCGGTAACCGCAAGGCTACCCATTTCCACCCAGCATACGGTATAGACGAGCAAAAATTAATAAAAGCAGCTGTATTGAGCTCTATGTCTGATGAAACTCCGGAAGGTAAATCTATCATAGAACTTTCCGGTGTAAATCCTATGAGCTATGAGGTGAAAAGTCCCGAATTCATCAAGTTTACGGCTGAGACAAGAAGTTCAGGTATAGACTATGAAAATACACGTATCCGAAAAGGTGCAACTGATGCGATTAAAAATCTTGTTACAAGAGCTGGCAATAGTTTCCCGCAAGAGGTTGAAGAAAGAGTCAAAGCAATCTCCCAAAATGGGGGAACACCGTTAGTGGTTTCTGAAAATGAGGTGGCTCTTGGTGTTATCGAATTGCAGGATGTGATCAAGCCGGGGATTCATGAACGTTTTGAGCGTTTGCGCAAAATGGGTATAAAAACTGTGATGGTTACAGGGGATAACCCTTTGACAGCAAAATTCATTGCCGATAAGGCCGGTGTTGATGATTTTATCGCTGAAGCGAAACCCGAAGATAAAATGAACTACATCAAAAAAGAGCAATCTGAAGGACGACTGGTGGCTATGATGGGGGATGGAACTAATGATGCACCGGCATTAGCACAGGCTGACGTAGGGGTAGCTATGAATTCGGGTACTCAAGCTGCGAAAGAGGCCGGAAATATGGTGGATCTGGACAACGATCCAACGAAACTTATCGAAGTAGTTGAGATCGGAAAACAGCTATTGATGACACGGGGTACATTAACAACCTTTAGTATCGCTAATGATGTTGCCAAATATTTTGCAATTATTCCGGCCTTGTTTATTACAGCCATCCCGGCACTGCAGGGATTGAATATTATGAAGCTGCACAGTCCAGAGAGTGCAATCCTTTCAGCTGTCATTTTCAATGCAATCATAATTCCGTTGCTTATACCGCTGGCACTTAAGGGAGTTGCCTACAAGCCTATAGGGGCCAGCGCATTGTTGCGCAGAAACCTATTGATCTACGGTTTAGGTGGAATACTCGTTCCTTTTCTCGGAATTAAATTAATTGATATGCTAATTGCTGTATTTTTTTAATAAACTATATGACAATAGGTTAGGTGTTTCACCATTACATTTTCGGTGATGATTTAACCCAAAAAAATAAAAAACATGAAAAAGCACATTTTGCCCGCCATAAAATTGACTATTGTAATGATCATTTTCTTTACAATAATATACCCACTGGCAGTGTGGGGGATAGCACAGATGTCACCCAACTCCGGAAAAGGGGAAATTACAGAATACAATGGGAAAAAATACTATGCAAACATAGGCCAAACCTTTAACGCGGACGAGTACTTCTGGTCTAGACCTTCGGCAGTGGACTATAATGCATCCGGTTCGGGCGGCAGTAATAAGGGATCTTCAAATGAAGAATATCTGAATTTGGTACAAGCACGCATCGATACATTTTTAGTCCACAATCCCGGAATAAGTAAATCAGAAATACCCGTAGATCTGGTTACTGCAAGTGGGAGTGGACTAGATCCGAATATATCAGTTCAATCGGCCAAGATCCAGACAAAACGTATTGCGGTGGTAAGAGGATTTGGAGAACAGAAAATAAATCAACTGATCGAGGAAAATATTGAAGATCCATTATGGGGTATTTTTGGACCACAGAAGGTTAATGTACTTAAACTTAATATCGCACTTGATAAATTAGATCGATAATATTCTGGACTTTGCTCCTATTGATACGATGTTTCAATAGGAGCTTATAAAATCAAAACGCAAAGACATCGCGCAAATAATCAACTCCGTTTTTAAGAATAAAAATCGGAGTAAGTATTCCTTTTGGCGATTAACATACAAACAATTTAAAGATGAATAAATATTTATTGCTCTCAGCATGTTTAATGGGAGCGACAGGAAGTCTATTTGCCCAAGAAAACGTTAAAAATCCGCTGACGATTAGCGGTTATGCAGAAGTTTACTATCAACATGATTTTGGCAATCCAAAAAATAACAGCAGGCCGGGATTTGTATACAGCCACAACCGGAATAACGAAGTAAGCTTAAATTTAGGTCTGATAAAAGCTGCTTATGAAACCGAAAGAACCAGAGCCAATCTTGGCTTTGGAGTAGGTTCCTATATGAACTCCAATTATGCTGCTGAACCTGGGGTCTTAAAAAACATTTATGAAGCAAATGTCGGTATAAAACTGTCGAAAGGACAAAATCTATGGTTGGATGCAGGTATACTTCCTTCCCATATAGGTTTCGAGAGTGCTATCGGTGCTGATTGCTATACCTTGACCAGAAGTATGATGGCTGATAACTCCCCTTATTTTGAAACCGGAGCGAGACTGTCCTATGGTACTTCTAACGGAAAATGGAATATGTCTGTACTGATACTGAACGGATGGCAGCGGGTTCAGCGCGTTGATGGAAACAGTACTCCCGCTTTTGGGCATCAATTGACATTCCGCCCGTCTGAAAAAGTAACCTTGAACAGCAGTTCGTTTATCGGAAATGATTTCCCTGATAGTGAACGTAAGATGCGATATTTTCATAATTTATATGGACAGTTCCAGTTGAGTGATAAATTTGCCTTTGTTGCAGGGTTCGATATCGGCTTTCAACAGAAAGCCAAAGGGAGTGGTAGCTACAACAGATGGTATACGCCTGCAATCATTGCTAAATATACTCCAAGCTCAAAAGTGAGTATTGCTGCACGAGGAGAATATTATCAGGATAAAAACGGTGTAATTATTTCATCTGGCACGGATAATGGCTTTCAAACTTTCGGAGCTTCACTGAATGTGGACTATCAGGTTCTTCCGAATTTTGTATGGCGTACAGAAGTAAAAAATTTAAATAGTAAAGATGCTATATTTAATGATCGTAATGACATATTGAAGAAAAATAATTCATTGGCTGTAACATCATTGGCGATACGTTTTTAATTATCCCTATATATTTTAATCCCTCCCCTTAGCGTATTGTCTAAGGGGAATTTGTAAGTTTATAATATAAATAAATATGGACGAAAGAAAAAGTGCGGAGCATTTTTTGAATCTGATCCAGAAATCCCGGAGAGGAAAATTCAAACTTTATATCGGAATGAGTGCAGGAGTTGGCAAAACATATCGTATGCTCCAGGAAGCTCATGCATTATTGAGAAGTGGTATTGACGTTAAATTAGGATACATAGAGACACATTATCGCCCTGAGACACACACGCTACTTGCCGGATTACCTCTGATATCCAGGCGAAGGTTGTTCTATAAAGGTAAAGAGTTGGAGGAGATGGATTTACAGGCAATTCTAAACCTAAGGCCTGAGGTTGTTATAATAGATGAACTTGCCCATACAAATATCGAGGGGAGCAAAAATGAAAAGAGATGGCAGGATGTATTAGATATATTGGATGCAGGAATAAACGTGATCAGTGCCGTTAACATTCAGCATATCGAGAGCCTTAATGAAGAAGTTCGCGAAATAACAGGAATTGAAGTTCATGAACGTATTCCCGACAGTATTGTCGCCCAGGCTGATGAGGTGGTAAACATTGATCTGACTGCAGACGAACTGATCAATAGACTCAAAGAGGGAAAAATATATGACAGTTCCAAAATAGCTTCAGCTCTCAACAACTTTTTTAAGAACGAGCATATTCTGCAGCTTAGGGAATTAGCGTTAAAAGAGGTTGCATCTCAGGTGCAGAGAAAAGTCGAGACGGAGGTCGTTCTTAATCGAAATGTTAAGAAGGAACGTTTTTTGGCCTGCATAAGCTCTAATGAGCATACAGCAAGAAACATTATCAGGAAGACTGCCCGTTTGGCAAATTATTATAATAGCAAATGGTATGTTATGTATGTGCAGCTCCCTAAAGAGAGTGTCGATAGGATTGCATTGGACAAACAACGTCATCTTATAAACAATTTCAAACTCGCTACTGAACTTGGGGCGGAGATCATAAAGGTAAAGGCTAAAAATGCTACTAAAGCCATTATAAAAGAATGTGAGGACCGTATGATAACAACAGTCTGTATTGGTAAGCCCCATATAAACTTAATCAAGATCATTCTGGCAACGGATACCTTTAACACACTTTTGAATAAATTATCTCAGGAAAACATAGATCTTGTAATACTATCCTAACATGAAAACTAAAGCAAAATTAAGATTTGGAGTTGGTCTGTTATTTATTTTGATCGTTGCACTTGCAGCGATCAGCGGTTGGTATGTAAATCTACTAAAAAAAGATACCAATAATATCCTTGTTGCAAATTACAACACGCTATTGTATTCCCGTAACATGCTGCTATCACTTGAACATATCAGTAGCGACCAAAAGGCCATTGATTCCTTTCAACATGAACTCAATTTACAGACTCGGAATACAACAGAAGCCGGTGAGATCGAGACGACGAATTTAATTGTTAAACATTTTGAGCTCTTAAAAAAACAGCCTCAAAATGTTCAATTAGCCTCACTGATAAGAAAAGATATTGCTCAATTAATGCGTCTTAACATGGATGCAATAAACCGAAAAAGCAACATCGCTGACCATACAGCTGAAAGGGCTATATTAATAATCTCTTTTACAGGTGGATTATGTTTCTTGATTGCAGTTATTCTTCTTGTCAATCTACCATCAAATATCGCTGATCCAATACGTGAACTAACAGAAAGCATAAAAGAGATCGCTGCCCAAAACTATTCAAAGCGCGTAAATTTTGGAGGGCACGGAGAATTCGGAGATCTCGCAAGGTCCTTTAATACCATGGCAGAAAAACTGGAGGAATATTCTGACAGTAAACTCGACAAGATACTTAAAGGTAAAAAAAGGATTGAAACATTGATCGATAATATGCATGATGCTGTAATCGGTATTGATGAAAACAGGAAGATTCTGTTCGCAAACGATGAAGCCCTAAAAATTTCCGGTTTACATAGAATAGATTGCATTGGAAAGCCTATTCAGGATATCGCGGTAACCAATGATCTTATTCGTAATATTATCAAAGATATTTTTCTCTCTGGAACAAAAACCACGAAAACAGAGCAACTGAAGATTTATGCGGATGGAAAAGAGAGTTATTTTGAAAAAGAAGTAATAGACATCAATATTGTTCCAACCGGGGAGACGGAAAGTAAATTTATTGGGCAGGTAATCCTTTTACGCAATATAACTCCTTTCAAAGAACTTGATCTTGCAAAAACAAATTTTATGGGTACAGTATCACATGAATTCAAAACTCCAATCTCATCAATTCAGATGGGAGTTCAACTGCTGGAAAACGAAAAGGTTGGTCAGCTAAATATTGAGCAGAGAGAGTTGATAAATGGTATTAAAGATGATACAGCGAGGCTCCTGAAAATAACTGGAGAACTATTGAACATTACCCAGGTTGAAAGTGGAACAATCCAGATCAAATTAATGCCTTCACCGATTGCTCCTATCATTGAATATGCTGTAAACGCTAATAAATCAGCGGCAGAAAATAAAAATATTTCAATTGAAATTGAAAATGCGGTAAATATCCAAAACGTTCTCACGGATAGTGAAAAGACTGCCTGGGTACTTACTAATCTGATTTCAAATGGTATTCGTTATTCATATGAGAATTCTACTATTTATATAAAAATCGATAAGGAAGCTAACCAAGTTAGATTTTCAGTTACAGACAGTGGTCAAGGAATACAGCCACAATATTTAAAAAAGATTTTTGAAAGATATTTCAGAATTCCAGGGACTAAAAAGGAGGGCACAGGACTGGGGCTTAGTATCAGTAAAGAATTTATTGAGGCTCAGGGAGGAACCATATGGGTTGAAAGTGACTATGGTTCAGGAAGCTCGTTTTATTTTACACTTAACCTCGATAATAAAATAATAAATGAAATTATATGATAAATTGTGATCCGGCGCAGATATTAGAAATAAAACCTTACAAATCTCCGGAACCAATCTAGTTGACAGAACAAGTTATGGATACAATTGGAGCTAACAATAGCGCATTGATTATTGAATTGTGAAGAGATTTAATCTTTGTATATTGATATCGGATAAGTGTGATCATATCATTACTTCTCTCGTAAAAAATGTAAATTTCGTACGATTTCCGATATCTATTCCGTATAACCACTTCTAGGTGCATAAAAAATAATACAAACCCCAATCAATGCAATCAATGCTCCTAGAATATCGTAGCGGTCGGGCTTGAAATCATCAACTTTCCATGCCCACAAGATGGAGAGAACAATAAAAATCCCGCCATAGGTGGCATAGGTGCGGGCAAAGTTGGCTATCTGTAAAGTAGCTACCACTCCATAAAGAGCAAGTAATACCGCGCCTAGAATGCCAAACCAAATAGATTTATCTTCTTTCAGCCACAGCCATACTAAGTAGCCTCCTCCTATCTCGCAAATCCCCGCAAGTAGAAAAATTGATAATGATTTCAAAACTGCCATAAATTATTCATTTAAACTATTGGAAAATAAAAATATAAATTCTTTTGGTCATTCTGTTTCATTACATACCATATTAATGTTTTTCCACCCATTTTTTTAGATTAAAATAGTATTTTAAATCTAATATCCAATATGATAAATCATTCAATACTAGTTAGACAAAGAGTAGAGCTTATATAAATATTATTGGGTACTAGTACTAATATGGATGTTACGCTTTGGAAATTACGTTTAGATAAAGGCGTCAATGGAGGCATTCTCAAAGTCAATATAACTTGGATTTTTGTTACTATTTTCTTATTTTTAAAGTATAAAGCACTTGCAGCTAAAACGTATGTCAAGCCAGTGAGTTATTCGGTGAGTAGGAAAATGGACGGTTTGTAAATTGCTGATAAATAGATTAATGCAAGTAGGGTTCGATTCCCCTACGGGCTACAAAAGATAAAAACCTGCAAATATTTTGCAGGTTTTATAGTTTATAAGAGTACCAAAATATTCAATTATTCTCATAAAAAAAGTGAGTAATTCGGTGAGTAACTTTTTAGAAGATAATTACTGACTGGAATCAATAAGCACTCTGGTAATCAAATCCATATATTGGACATCTTGACTTCATTTTACGGCATATCAGGCATGTTGATCATGCCTTTATAGTGGGCTAGGAATTTTACTTGCAATCTACGGCAAATTGCTCTGCCGTAACCACTGCTAAATACATCAAGAATTTTAGAAAGATCATGAATCTCTGCCTGGCACACCGTTGAATAAAAATCGCCTGATCCAGAAAATCGGCGACAAAAAGACACTCCCTCGCGATGCTCGGGGCAGTCTTTTTGCTTTTCAATCAGTGCAACCCCTTTGACAAAATTCACCGAAACACAAACCCTCTTTCTTCATTTTATCAAACTGATTGCGATCATGTGGCGAGGGATATTCAATATCCCGTTTGTTAATCCTATTAAACTTGATGTGGCCTGTAGATGAATTGATGAGCGAATCGTTTAATATGGATGAGGTATTAAAAGTGAGTGTTGCTTTCCGCAACAGCGGTTTACTAGCAAAATGGTCCTTGAAACTATATTATTGTAAAGACCCCGCAATGATGCGGGGCTTGTAAGATGGAACTCCTATGATCTAGGTTCCCATAATTGAATCTTATTACCCTCCGGATCAACGATATGAACGAATTTCCCGTAATCATACGTGGCGATATCGTCAAGGATGGTGACCCCTTGTGATTTGAGTTCCTCAACAAGGGTTTCCAGGTTGTCAACCCGGTAATTGATCATAAAGTCTTTTTCCGATGGATGGAAATAATCAGAACTTTCCGGAAAGGGATTCCATTGAGTGATGCCTTCCTTCCCTGAATCTTTTTCCAGCCATTCGAAACTGGTGCCGTAAGGTGTGGTATCAAAGCCCAAGTGCGCTTTATACCATTCATTAACCGCTTTGGAGTCCTTGCATTTGAAGAAAATTCCACCGATGCCTGTCACTTTTTTCATAATTCTATTTATTTATGTTTATTCTATCTATAAATGGTTGGAGAGCCTTACATCCTTAATTTCCTTATCGGAATGCAGAACTCCAGTTCAAAATGTTCCCAGTTGCAGAGTTGTTCTTTGTTTTTGAATATCTCCAATGCGTGAAGATGCTCGCACTCTGAGGCAATAATCCTTAGTTTGTTTTCTGAGAATCGCAGCAACCTGGCTGCCTTCTCCATTCTGATCCTATTTGTGAAGTTTTTGACGGTTTCACCTGTTACGGATTTAAATAAACGATGAAAGTGGAATGGCGAGAAGCAGGCAATTGCAGCCAACTCCTCAAGAGATAAGTTGTGATCAAGGTTACTATTGATATGGTCAATTACCTTGTTAATACGTTTTTTATACAGTTCAGTTGAAGATGGCATTCTTTAATAACATGATTTTAAATAGCTGGTCAGGCTCAACACTTTTTTACGCTCAGAATTGGAAATTACCTCCTCATACAAAAATATGATACCGATAACCAATGATGCGACCATAACAGAACACTTTTAAGTTGTCATCTAAATTTACGAAATTTCCTCTACGCTACCATGAAAAAGAAATCCGCTCTATTTTTCGGGATTTCCTGGCTTAATCGCTATTATTCAATTCGATATTGATCTGCTTTTCATTTCCAAAGCTGTCCGACGAATAGTAATTTCTACAAACTATTTGTAAGACTATTGGTTATATCTAGATATAAAAAAATAGTTTTTATGATTGGAATAGTAGGTGGATTGGGCCCTTATGGAGGTCTAGATATTGCAAAGAAAATTATAGATGAAACGGCGGCAAGATCCGATCAGGAACACTTGCCGCTCTTGTTATTCTCATGTCCAAATTTGATCCCTGACCGAACGGCGTATTTATTGGATAAATCCAATGTTAATCCAGGTAAGGCTATTGCTGCAATTTTAAGACAACTTGAAACGGCTGGAGCGACGATAGCCGCGATTCCATCCAATACAGCACATGCAGAGCCTATTTTTTCCGTCGTTCAAGATGAAATGGCGCGTGTGGGAAGTGGGTTGAAACTCTTGCATATCGTTCATGAAACGGTTCGGTTTGTAGTGGAAAACTATCCCGACACAACAGTAGGCATTTTATCTACCGCTGGAGAGCAGATCTGCAGTTTATATCGGGAAGCTTTTATTCGAAAAGGTTTCGTTTTTGTTGAGCCAGAAGGAACACAACAAGAGAAGGTAAATAATGCAATCTATGATGAAGACTATGGAATAAAGGCCCAGCCGGTACCGATCGCGAATAAAGCGAGAGAAGATCTATTGTTGGTTATGGACGACCTGAAAAAGAAAGGCGCACAGGTCATTATTTTGGGTTGTGCAGAGTTGCCTTTTGCTATTCCCGAACGGGATCACAATGGGATGATTCTCATAGACCCGAATAGAATTCTCGCTCGTGCACTTGTTCATTCGTTTGCTCCGGATAAGCTAAAACCATTGTAGTGATCTCTTTTTACAAATTGTCATATTGTCAACGTAAATTACTGTTGGTGTGGGTTTTGCCTCTTTGTAAGTAGAAGCTTATGCAGTAAGGAGGACAAGATGCAACAGATGATATACCGTGAAAATGATCGGGGCCATGTTGATTTCGGCTGGCTGAAAAGTGCGTATTCATTTAGTTTTGGACAGTATCTTGATCCCGAAAGAATGAGTTTTGGTGCATTGCGCGTATTGAATGATGATCAAGTAGAAGGAGGGCAGGGTTTTGACCGACATGATCACAAATCTTATCTTCAGCTGGATAAGCACAATAAGTTTGTGACCATTGTGTCACCAGATAAAGCGGATCACAATGCCGTTCAAATCCATCAGGATGCATATTTTAACTTGGCAGACATCGAGGCGGGTAAAAAGATAGAATATACTGTTCATTCGGAGCAAAATGGGCTTTATGTTTTTGTTTTGGAAGGAAAGATCGCCGTAGCAAATGAAATGCTATCAAGAAGGGATGCCATTGGTTTATACGAAACAGAAAAAATAAGCATTGAGGCTTACTATGATGCATCATTGCTGCTAATTGAAGTGCCGATGTATTAGGTCGATGAAAATGAAGCTTACTATGATATATCGTTATTGCTGATTAAAGCTCCGATGTATTGGATCGATAAAGAGTTATTCTTGAATAGGGAGGTCATTTGATAGATCTCCCTATTTTTCTTAAATTGGATGAAGAAGATATAAACTCATGGATAACCTATTTCAACCTTTCGAAACGCGAGACATTTTGCTTATTATGTTATCAGTCTTAATAGGCCTGCTGATCGGGATTGAACGTGAATATCGCAATAAGTCTGCGGGTTTGAGGACGTTTATATTGGTGAGCTTTGGATCTTGTCTTTTTACGATTCTTTCGTTAAAAATTGGCTTGGCAAATCCAGATCGATTAGCCGCAAATATTATTACGGGTATCGGTTTCCTAGGTGCAGGCGTGATTTTCAAAGAAGACAATAAAGTAAGTGGTATAACGACCGCTACGACAATTTGGGCTACAGCTTCTTTAGGTATGTGTGTTGGTGCCGGATATATATTTTTAGCTTTTATTGGTGTGGGCTTGGTTCTGATGATATTAGCGCTGCTAACTTATCTACAAACCTATATTGACAATTATCACAAGATAAAAGACTATGAACTGCAGACCTTATCTGAGGCAGATTTTGAACATACGGAACAGTTAATCCGAAGTATGGGCTTTAAAGCTGTCGTCATAAGTCAACGGTATAACAAAGAAAGTTTGAATACCGTATGGCGATTGACGGGGAATGTTAACCAGCATAGAGCGCTTGTAGAAACCCTGCGGCGTGATAGGCAGGTGGTGGCCTATCAATATTAAGGAATTACGATATTGTTTGCTTTATTTATTCATCATCATCCGTTTCCTGAGTCGGGGTTATCTGCTGTAATAAACTGTTTACTTCGTCCTCCGTCGCTGTTAACTTGGCTTTGCAGACTTGAATGAGGTCGGAAGCCCTCTTGATTTTTCCCGCGAGCTCATCAATGTTTGTTGTGCCATTTTCTATTTCCCTCACGATAGTTTGTAACTCGTTAAAGGCATCCGTGTAGGTATAATTCTGTCCCATTATGCTATGCTTGATATGCTTTCTTTAAATTTTGTATGGCGATGCCAAATTAAGTATTGTTCTCATCTAGGTCTTCCTTCGGAGATTTATCTGTCACAGTACTGGTAAGCTCTCCATATTCGAGTATCGTCTGTATTACATCGCCTTGAGATACTTGTGTCACCGACTGCAGTAATTTTCCGTTAACCTTAGTAATTGAAAACCCTTGTTTTAATAGTCTAATTGGATCAGATAGCTGAATAATTCGTTCGGTATGAGCCAGTGCCGTTTTGTGCTCATAAAAGCGCAATTTTAACAAGGCGTTAAGATCATGTTGAAATTGCTGGATGGCCGCCCTCGAGGTCTGAATTTCTCTCTTTCCGATCCATTGTATATGCGTTGCCAGTTGAGATAATATATTGTGCTCTTCTTTAAATCGGGTAAGAATGAGTTGCTGTATGCGCTCTGCAGCCCGATCGACTGGAATAGCAAAATTATGAAACTTCTGAATCAGAAAATCGGCCAGCTCACTGGGCGTAATCGCGTTTTTATAGGCTACCATTTCGCTAACTGTATAATTCGTCGAATGCCCAATACCCGTCAATACGGGGATGGGAAATATAGCGATAGCACGAGCTAGCAAGTAGTTATTATAACTGGAAAGACCAACCTCACCGCCTCCACCACGGATGATGGCGACCACATCGTACCTGTCTATTTTTTCAGCAATAATGGCAAGCTGATTTATAATAGAAGGTACTGACTTGTCTCCTTGTAACAATGCAGGGAAGAGGGTGGATTCGATGCGGTAACCCCAAGGGTTTTGATTAATAATCTTGTAAAAATCAGAAAGCCCCTTACTTGTTTCTACTGAAATAATTGCCAATCTTTTGGGAACGACAGGAAAGTCCAATAATTTATTAGACTCATATATGCCCTCTGCTTTCAGCTTTCGAATACTGTCTAACTTCTCCTTTTCAAGTTCACCTAAGGTAAAAGTCGGATCAATATCAACAATGCGCAAGCTTAACCCGTACATGGGGTCATAGGAAATACTTGCCTGAAATAACATCGTGATCCCTTCTCGTAAAGGTTCTTGGGCAACTTTAAGAAAATTGTTGTTGATACGATTGTAATCAGCTTTCCATAGGATCGACCGAATTTCAGCGACAATTTTACCATCCTGTTTTTCTACCAGTTCAGGATAACAGTGGCCAGAATGCGTATAATGATTGAGCTTGTTCATTTCAGCCTTGATCCAGTACAAACTCTTATACCGCTCTGCAAGTGTCTTTTGGATACTGCGGCTGACTTCCAGTAAGGAAAATATCGTTTTATCTTGAATCAATTCTGGCATTAGTCAAACTTACAGAAAAAACCTTCATGATGCAATTGGGGGCAATGCCAATTCAGGTTTCAGGAACGTCGCTGCGTTTAGTCTGAAGAGGATGGCAAATAATAATACATCAATTTGGAAATGCGCAATAGGTATAAGTAACAAAATTGATTTTTTTTCGTACGAACCTATTCCTTCGTTATATAATTCGTATTTTTATTTGATAGAACCTAAAAAACGATAAAAGCAGAATGAAAAAACGATTTTTTGGGGCATTATTTGCAGGTTTGTTCTGTATTAGCCCCCTGTTTGCTCAATATAAGTCTACAATTAAAAACGAAACGATACTGTTTAATAACCTTGATCAGTTGCTGCCTTTAAAAAATCTGGATCAACTTCGTATCGCAGTTGTTGTTCCTAACGCGGCAAAATATAGGATGTTTACGGACCAACTGGCTCGTTATGCAAACACCAAAGTTTTCGATTTTAATAAATTTGATGAGGACATCAAATATTATAATACCATTATTGTGGCGGGAAAGGAAGATGACTTAGATGCAGATTGTCTAGCACAGTTGAAGCAGGCCGTATTAAACAATAAAAAAGTTATCCTTTGTCATTTTTTTGAAAACGAAAAGAACAAAAAGAGTTTATCGGAGCACCCACAGTCTGATTTGATCGAATTACTTGCTCCTTTTTCAGAAATGGGACAGCGTCAGATGGCAATGTCTATTTTTGGTGGGATTCCTATAACCGCCGGTCAGGTCAAAACCACACAGACAAGGCTGCAATATGGCGCTGCATCAAGTTCTAATCTGAACCTGACCAAATTGACGAAGAAAATTGATGCCATTGCACAAGAAGCCATCGATAAGCAAGCAACACCGGGAGCTGTTGTCATGATCGTGAAAGACGGGCAAGTACTCTTGGAGAAATCTTACGGATTTCACACGTATGCGAAAGCTATTTCCACAAAAACAACTGATATTTTTGATCTCGCATCTGTCAGTAAGATTGCCGGTACTACTCCTGTGATTATGCGTCTTACCGAGCGGAATATTATTAATTTGGATAGTACCATGGGACATTACCTATGGCAGGCAAAGTATACCAATAAAAAGGATATCAAGCTTCGTTCCGTCATGTTGCATGAAGCAGGATTTACACCTTTTATTCCCTTCTATAAATATCTGAAAGTTGGAGACGTTGTTTCAGTCCGCGATGATAACCATCAAGTAAAAATGGCCGACAATAGCTATATCCTCAACAATTATTACCGCGATGTCATGTGGCCCGAGATGCTAAAATCACCTGTAAAACCCACTGGAAATTATGTGTATAGTGATATCAGTATGTACGTGATGAAGGAAGTTGCAGAACATCAGACCGCTGAACCGCTGCAAGATTATGTGCAGGAGAACTTTTACAGGCCATTGGGGATGACGCGTGCGGGTTACCTTCCCCGAGAGCGTTTTGCAAATGATGAAATCGTTCCTACCGAGCAGGATACCTCCTTTCGGAAAACATTACTAGAAGGCTATGTCCACGATCAGGGTGCGGCAATGGCTGGCGGTATTGCCGGGCATGCCGGATTATTTGCTACAGCAAATGATTTGGCAATCTATGGTCAACTGTTATTGAATAGAGGAGAGTACGGGGGGGAGCGCTACTTTAAAACCGAAACAATAGATTTATTTACCTCCAGGCAATCGACAAGCAGTCGTCGAGGCTTAGGTTTTGACCGTTGGGATCCAAACCCAAAAAATGAATATCCATCTAAGTTAGCAAATAGCTCTGTATTTGGACATACTGGCTATACAGGGACATGTATCTGGATTGATCCACAAAATCAACTGATCTATATCTTTTTGTCTAATCGCGTACATCCTCAGGTGAGTACTAGGCTGTTGGATCTAAATATCAGAAGCAGGATTCAGGACGCTATTTATGAAACGATCAATGAAAGTCAAAAATGATAAAAAGCCTCTTATTACTTGGACTAGCAATGACGACACTCAACAATGTTGGATATAGTCAAGACTATAAACAGATACACCAAGATTTGGTGGTCGTCGACGGACACAATGATGTGATTTACGAATCCATTTTCCCAGGGAAAAATATTGGTCAGCGAATAAGTACGGGAGCTACTGATTTACCGCGACTGCGGGAGGGAGGTGTCGATGTGCAGGTATTTGCTGTGTGGTCCGATGATGCGAAGTGGAAATCCGGGGCATTTAAGCACGCCAATGACCAGATCGATGCATTAGAAAAGATGATTGCAGCAAATGCCGATAAAATAAGTTTGGCAAAATCTTCAGGTGACATCGATGCGATCTTAAAAACAGGTAAAATAGTTGCGTTGATCGGTGTGGAAGGTGGAAATATGATTGAAGGAAGTGTTGACCATCTGGTCCGGCTTCATGAGCGCGGCGCCAAATACCTCACTTTGACCTGGAACTACAATTTGCCTTGGGCAAGCTGTGCCGCGATGGAATCGGGAGATATGCGTTCCAAAGATAAGGGATTGATAGCGCAAGGGCGAGCAATTATTCGCAAAATGAACGAATTGGGGATGATGATTGATCTGTCTCATGGAGGAGAGCAGACTTTCTATGACGTGCTGTCGATAACGACCAAACCGATCTTGGTTTCGCATAGCAACGCCTATGGATTATGTCCACATTTCCGTAATCTGAAAGATGAACAATTAGAGGCGCTGAAAAAAAATGGCGGCGTTGTTGGTGTGAATTTTTATTCAGGTTTTTTGGATCCTGCCTATGAAACAAGGCTTAAGGGTTTGTATGCAAGTAAATTTGGCGATACCGGAGATACAAAATTGAGTACCTGGGCCATGTATGAAAAGTTGCCAAAGGAACTTCAACGGCAAGCCGATGCTCCACTGTCGAAATTATTGGATCATATTGACTATTTGGTCAAAAAAGTGGGTATAGACCATGTTGCTGTAGGCTCGGATTTCGATGGCATAGAATCCTCACCCCAAGGTCTAGAAGATGTTTCTAAATTTCCGTTACTGACCAAAGCGCTGTTGGAAAGAGGATATACAAAGACGGATGTTGCGAAGATTATGGGACAAAATTTCTTGCGGATCTTAAAAGAAAATGAAGGATAAACACGTCGGCTTTTTTAAGGCTTTTCAGTGGGGTTCAAGTATACATGCAGTATTGTTGAGGTATTGTTAAAGCAGTGATGTAGTATATACCGTAATAATACAGCGTATGAATTTAACCCTTATCGAAGCATTATTAGCGAAGGGCTAACCAGTCCTTGCGTAATGTCTTGGGGAACATATAATACGTGCGACGCATGATATTGCGCTTTTAACAGCTATAAATTTGTAATTTCGTAGTATGGCAAAATCAAAATCTGCATACTTCTGTCAAAACTGTGGCTACGAGTCTCCCAAATGGATGGGGCAATGCCCTTCTTGTAAACAATGGAATAGTTTTGTTGAGGAAGTCGTCGAAAAGGCGAGTTCAAAAGTGCCTGAATGGCGTAGTTCTACTACAGGAGGAAGCACAAAGAGAGCGAATAAAGCTGCGATCATCCACGAAATTGTCTATCAGGATGAATTACGGATATTGACTCCTGATCAGGAGTTTAACCGGGTTCTTGGCGGCGGTATTGTTCCAGGGTCATTGGTCCTTATTGGAGGTGAACCGGGTATTGGGAAGTCGACGTTGATGTTACAGCTCGCTTTGTCAATCCCACAAGTCAAGACCCTTTATATTTCTGGGGAAGAAAGCGAACAGCAAATTAAGATGCGGGCAGAACGATTGTCACAATCATCCAAAGCAAATTGTTATATTCTTACCGAGACATCTACTCAAAATATTTTCAAGCAGATCGAGACGGTACAGCCCAATGTCATAGTCATAGATTCTATACAGACTTTACATTCCTCACAAATTGAATCGGCGCCAGGATCGGTTTCTCAGGTACGCGAATGTACCGCAGAATTGCTGCGGTTTGCAAAAGAAACCAGTACACCAGTTTTTATTGTAGGACATATTACCAAGGACGGATCTATTGCAGGTCCCAAGGTTTTAGAACATATGGTGGATACGGTGCTTCAATTCGAGGGTGATCGTCATCATGTATACCGAATTTTACGGGCCGTAAAGAATCGTTTTGGATCTGCTTCAGAACTGGGTATTTATGAAATGCAGGGGTCGGGGCTTAGGGAAGTGTCAAATCCTTCGGAGATTATGATTTCCCAGCGCGATGAACCTGTTAGTGGCGTTTCCATTGCGGCGATGCTCGAAGGAGTGCGCCCTATGATGATTGAAGTGCAGGCACTGGTGAGTAATTCGGCGTTTGGAAATGCTCAGCGCTCTTCTACAGGCTACGATACGAAACGATTAAATATGCTGCTGGCTGTTTTGGAGAAACGCTTTGGCTTTAGGTTAAGTGCACAGGATGTGTTTTTGAATATTGCCGGTGGGTTACGTGTCGAAGATCCTGCGATCGATTTGGCTGTTGTTGTTGCAATTATTTCTTCACAACAAGATATCGCGATTCGATCCAATCTGACTTTTGCCGGTGAGGTTGGTTTATCGGGTGAGATAAGGGCCGTAAATCGTATTGAACAGCGTATACAGGAGGCCGAGAAGTTGGGCTTTGATGGTATTTTTATTTCTAAATTCAATACCAAAGGATTGGATGCTAAAAAATATAATATTGCCATTCGTCCGGTTGCCAAATTGGAGGATATCTTCAGTGCTTTGTTTGGCTAAGCGACAAAGAGGGGTAATCAATCGTTTAATATCCTAATTTACTGGGATCATCTTAAAATAGATTTTTTCAGAAAAATGGCCTTCTTCAAAGAATAAAAATTAAAAGACCATGCTTTCTTAAAGCATGGTCTTTTTATGTATTGCCTATCGTTTACTTTTTCAATACTTCTTTCAATTTTGCACGTAAAGCATCACCATGTAAGTTCTTCGCGACAATTTTCCCATTGGGATCGATCAGGACATTCTGCGGGATAGATTTTACCCCGTATAAGGTTCCGACATCATTTTGCCAACGTTTAAGATCCGAAACATGACGCCAGTGCAATTTATCTGCATGGATGGCTTTAATCCAAGAATTGCGATCCTTATCAAAGGATATACCCAATATTTCGAAGTTTTCACCTTTAAATTGTTGGTATGTTTTGACAAGATCCGGGCTTTCGACACGGCAATCGGGGCACCAAGATGCCCAGAAATCAAGGAGAACATACTTTCCTTTAAAGTCCGAAAGCTTTACAGGGTTACCAGTAGTATCATTTTGCGTAAACGCGGGAGCTGTTTTTCCAACTTGAACCGTTTCCAATGTATTTAAGTAGTCTTGGAACTCTTTCCCTTCACTTGAATTCTTGACATTTTTACTCAAGGTATTATAAAGCGCCTGAAGCTCGGGGTATACAGGGTCATAACCGCCGACTCTACGCAAGTCAACCAATGTCGATATAGAATCCGGGGCGGCCTTAACGCGTGCAATATACTCCTCTTTGGTAAGTTCTTTTTTTTGTGCAGAACCAAAGAATGGCAGAACTAAAAAAAGTAGTGTGATGTATTTTATCATGTTATTATTCTTATATATATTTACAAATATAAGAAAATCCACTAATTTAGTAGATTAATAAAATGTCAAAAAATGAACTTCAACCTAACTTCTAAACTTCCACATGTCGGCACGACGATTTTTACCAAAATGACGATGCTTGCTAATGAGCAGCAAGCCTTAAATCTGTCGCAAGGTTTTCCTGACTTTGAGACCGATCCGAAGTTGGTGGAATTGGTTTCTAAGGCAATGGAAGCGGGACATAACCAATACGCGCCAATGATCGGAGCACAGACATTACGTGATACGATCTCCAAAAAATACCGGGAAGTTTATAACGTGGCGGTCGATGCAACGGCGGAGCTTACTGTGACATCAGGTGGTACCCAAGCAATTTTTACAGCTATTGCCGCAGTCGTTAGACCGCAAGATGAGGTTATTATTTTTGAACCGGCATACGATTGTTATGCGCCGACTATCGAATTGTTTGGCGGTAAAGTTGTTCCCGTGCGATTAATGGCACCTGATTTTCAGATTGACTGGGGTTACGTCGCTACGTTAATTAATTCCAGAACTCGTTTAATCATCATTAATAATCCGAATAATCCAACAGGCAAAGTGCTGGGTAAAGAAGAGTTAATTAAACTTGGGGACTTGTTGGCAGGTACCAACGCACTCTTATTGAGTGATGAAGTGTACGAGCATATCGTTTTCGATGGTGTCTCGCCCCAATCGGTATTGGAAATACCCTCCTTACGCGAGCGAAGTTTTGTTGTTGCTTCCTTTGGAAAGCTATTGCACACCACGGGTTGGAAGATAGGTTATTGCATTGCTCCGCCACAATTAACGCAGGAATTTAGAAAAGTGCATCAATTCAATGTATTTAGCGTAAATACACCCATGCAATTCGCTATCGCGGAATATTTGGAGGATATAAGCTATGTCAAAGGTCTATCGGAATTTTTTGAGCGAAAAAGAAACCTATTGAAATACGGATTAAAGGGATCCCGGTTTACGATTCTTCCCTGCGAAGGAACTTATTTCCTGAATATCGATTATAGCGCGATCAGTCAGGAAAAGGAATTTGAATTTGCTTGTTCGTTAACCAGACAGCACAAAATTGCAACCATCCCACTTTCAGCGTTCTATAAAAAAGCTACAAATCAACAAGTTTTGCGGGTTTGTTTTGCTAAAAAGGATGAAACGCTATTAAAAGCTGTCGAGATTCTGAATAAGGTATAGCTGTATTATTGGGGTAAAAGAATAGCTAAAAGGTTTTATTTAAAATGTCGCTAAGAAAGAACCACTTTATTAAAATTTTACTTCAACTTGAGGTACTAATTTTATAAATTTGTAATTCACGTTTATCAACATACCCATAAAATGGCTAGATTAAATTTATTGGAAGAAACACGCTTCGAAAAAGTCCCTGTGAGCGTCTATCCAGATCAAAATTCAGCTTCGAAAAACGTTGCAAATCGTATTGCTGAAATTATTCGTGCAAAGCAAGAGAAAGGTGAGAAAGCTGTTCTGGGCCTTGCTACCGGTGCCACTCCGGTAAAAGTCTATCAAGAATTGATTCGTTTGCATAAAGAAGAAGGTTTAAGCTTTAAGAACGTGATTACCTTCAATCTTGACGAATACTACCCTATGCAACCTGATGCCGATCAGAGTTATGTGACCTTTATGAACAAAAACCTGTTCGATCACGTAGATATTGATGCGGCTAATGTAAATATTCCAGATGGTACCTTAGCTCCTGACCAAGTAAATGCATTCTGTGAAGCTTACGAACAGAAGATTACAGCAGCAGGAGGTTTAGATATTCAATTATTAGGTATTGGCCGTACAGGCCATATCGGTTTCAATGAGCCAGGTTCTGCACCTAACTCAGGTACACGTGTGGTAACGTTGGACGATTTAACTCGTCGCGATGCTTCCCGTGCTTTTGGTGGAAAAGAAAATGTACCAACAAAAGCGATTACCATGGGAGTAGGTACAATCTTTAAAGCGAGAGAGATTATTTTAATGGCTTGGACCGAGACAAAGGCTGAGATCATTAAAAAAGCAGTTGAAGGTGAAATCTCCTCGGAGATTCCTGCAACTTATCTTCAGTTATCGGACAACGTTGAATTTATTCTTGATGAAGCGGCAGCATCATTATTGACACGTTTTGATCTTCCTTGGTTGGCAGAAGATGTTACCTGGACACCTTCATTAATTAAAAAAGCAGTCGTTTGGTTGGCTTTAGAGATCAAAAAACCAATCCTGAAACTTACCGACGAGGATTATAATGCGCACGGGATGGCCAAGTTGGTTACAGAGACCGGTCCAGCATATAATATTAACATCCGTATATTTAACGAACTTCAACATACGATTACGGGATGGCCAGGAGGTAAACCCAATGTTGACGATTCACAACGTCCTGAGCGTGCTAACCCAGCGAAGAAAAATGTGATTGTATTTTCTCCACATCCGGATGATGATGTCATCTCGATGGGCGGTACATTTATTCGCCTGGCAGATCAAGGACACAATGTCCATGTTGCTTACCAAACTTGTGGTAATACAGCAGTTTGGGATGATGATGTGGTACGTTATCTGGAGTTTGCTGAAGATCTTGCAAAACAAATTGGGGCAGAGGCAGAAGCTTCTCAGATCGGCCGCATTTATGATGAAGAAAGAGCAATTTTTGCAACAAAAAAACCAAATCAGATCGATACTGAACTTGTCCGTAAAATCAAAGCATTAATCCGTAAGGGTGAGGCGATCGCAGGAGCCCGTTTGGTTGGTTTGCCAGATGAGAATATCCATTTCCAGGATCTACCTTTCTATGATAGACAGAAGTTTTCAAAAAATGTATCTTTTGAAGATGATATTCAACAAACAATGGAATTGTTGCGTCAGGTAAAACCACATCAGGTATTTGCTGCGGGTGACTTTGCAGATCCACACGGTACACATAAAGTATGTTTCGACATTCTGTTTGAAGCACTAAACAGATTGAGTAAAACGGATGAGTGGACAAAAGATTGTTGGTTGTGGTTATACCGTGGAGCATGGCATGAATATCCTATCCACGAGATCCAAATGGCCGTTCCTTTATCACCACAAGAAGTTTATCGCAAACGTTTAGCCATCTTTAAACACCAGTCTCAAAAAGATTTGCCTGTATTCCCTGGAGATGATCCACGTGAATTCTGGGTGCGTGCTGAAGATCGTACAAGCGAAACAGCAGCTTTATATGACCAACTAGGTTTGGCAAACTATGAAGCTATCGAAGCGTTTGTAAGATGGAAATTTGACTAAAATAATTGTCTAAATAAACAAAAAAGTCCTGAGCCTGAGTTGGTTCAGGACTTTTTTGTTTTTAATCATTCTAAATAGCTTATTTTTTATACCTTTGCGTTATTATTTAGAATAATTAAAAATAATTACCCAAAATTATTAACATGGACAAACACTTACTAGCTCTTGCTTCTACATTTTTAATCGGAGGTACAGTATATGGTCAAACTTCGGGAATCGTCAAAGGTAAAGTCGTCGATACACAAAATAATCCTTTAAGTTCAGTAACCGTTTCAATCGGGGATAAAAAAGTACGTACGGACCATAGCGGTCATTTTAGACTACATGGTGTCGACCAAAATACGGTGATTAAATTCACCTACATGGGCTACCAAACAACCGTTATCGATTATGTTTTTAGCACGAAAAGCCCTGAAGTGATTATTGATGCCATTACGCTAGTGAGCAATGAGCAGGCCATTGATGAGGTAGAAGTGTTTGGTGAACGTAACAAAAAGCCAAAAGGCTTGGAGATGATTACACGTATGCCATTAAAACCTTCGGATCAAATTCAGAGTATTTCTGTCATTTCCAATAAGGTAATTCAAGATCAGGGTATTCTTACTTTGACGGATGCTGTAAGAAATATTCCCGGTGTAACCTTGTTTGGTTCTTATGGGGGTGTTAAAGAATCTTTGTCAACCCGTGGGTTCAGAGGGGTGCCTGTATTGAAGAATGGCGTGCGGATGGACTCTCAATTTCAAACTGCATCTGGAGTTGTTGATATGCAAGGTGTGGAGTCTATTCAAATGATTAAAGGGTCTGCTGCCGTTACACAGGGTGTTATTACCGATATTGGTAATGCCGGTGGTGTAATTAATGTGGTCACTAAAACCCCTAATTTCACGAATTCCGGTGAGGTGGGTGTTCGTGCAGGAAGTTGGGGACAATTCCGCCCAACCTTTGATTTCCAAACGGTACTGGATAAAAAACAGACCGTTGCTTTTCGAATGGATGGCGCGTATGAACGTAGTGATAGCTACCGTAAAAGTGTATCCTCTAACCGTGTTTATTTAAATCCATCGTTAGCTTGGAAACCAACGGATAAGACAACAATTACTTTGGAGGGTGATTATTTTAATGATAATCGCACGCCGGTTAATTCCGCTGTCAATTTAAATCCTTCACAGGGGGTGAATGCGCTATATGTTATCCCGAACAATAAGTTTTTGGGCTTCAATTCCGATAATAATAATACAGAGATGAAGAGCTTTATGGCGCAGATCAATCATGAACTGACTGATCGCTGGAGCATCCGAGCCTCTATCGCAACGTCATCTTATCAGGTTGATAACCAATCATCATCTTCCTCATTGATTAAAGATGATGCAAAACAATATAATACCTTCTCGCGCTCAATGAGTAAGAGCCTGCGCGATGACAAAAATAAAACTTTCCAGTTTGACTTGATCGGAAAAGATCTTTATACGGGTAAGGTAAAACATTTGGTTCAGGCAGGGATGGACTATCGTATTGCTGATGCGACAACAACTTCTTTTGCCGGAAAATTAAGTCCACTGGAGAAAAATGTTCTTTTGAAAAAAGCCGATCAAAATAGCAATGTAATTGATATTATTGATATCCATGGTGATTGGGTGAATGATCTTTCGGAAGTGGTATACGTCGATTCGTTGGGTAACCAGCGGAAAGGAAAGCAAATTGTCTATACAGCAGGAACTCCTGTACGGAGTTATTATTCTTCTATAGGATTTATGGGGCAAGACGTTATTGAATTTAACAAATACATTAAGGCTGTATTAGGTTTACGTTATTCCGAAATTACAACAAAAGATTTTACATCAAACGGTAATAAAAGGGAGTCGGCTTGGAATCCAATGGCGGGAGTGATTGTTACGCCATTTGAGAATTTTAACGTATTTGGATCTTATACAAACTCAACGAATTTAAGAAATGCGGCAAATCCTTTAACCGATGGTACAGCGGCAGGTGCTTCTAAAACCGAACAATTTGAGGGGGGAATTAAATCCGATTGGCTGAATAATCGTTTACGTTTCAATTTAACCTATTTCCATATTTATACCTCAAACTTGACGAATGCGGAGTATACACCAGGCACGAATGTCGCCACAGGATTATACTTTAAGGCCGGGGATTTGGTGCGCGATGGTATTGAGGCAGAGTTGAACGGTCGTGTATTGGAAAATTTGACAGTGATGTTGGGCTATGCGTATTTAGACGCACGTTATAAAAATTCACCATCTTATATGGATGGATCGGCACCGATGAATGCGCCAAAACATACGGCAAATGCATGGATACAATATGTATTTAATCAAGGAGCTCTTCGGAACCTGAGCTTAAGTGCCGGAGTTTATTATGTTGGAGACCGACCTGTCAATGAATATAGCTTAACCCCAAATGGACACGGCGAATATTATGGTACAGAACCTTTCAATATGCCCGCATATACCACATTAAATGCACAGGTGGGATATAAATGGCGCAAATTTGATGCGAAAGTCTTCGTAAATAATATCACCAATGAGATCGGATTGAATTCATACTTCCGCGGTGGTTTTATTAATCAGATTGATCCAAGAAATGCTGCGGTTGCATTGAGTTATAAGTTTTAAAGATATAAGTCTATATAAACAGAAGGGCTGTCCAAAGAAGTTGGACAGCCATATTTTTATGCTATTTTCTTTTATCAGCTTAAGTATCCTTTCATCTAGTGGACGCTGGATCGACTGATGTTATTTTAGGCAGCTTTTTTTTGCGTTATCGACACCAATAGCGTTCACCATGATGAATCCCGATGAATTAATAGCTGATTACATCACCTGACCGTCCTTTGGCATCAAATACTTTAAATAAGTATTTTTTTCCGTTCTGGAAAGGTATCGGACCGTTCACCACTTTTGATTTCAATGTTGGCGTACTTCCATTATCGCTATAATAGACTTTGAAACCGGGATAATCGGTGTTGATAAGAAGTTGGCTGCCCTCTTTCTTGATCCCAATTTTTGGAAGTCGATAGGTATAGCCCCCATTTACCCTATCCAGTTTTCTCAATTCATCCTCACCTAATTTTTTGATAAAGGCGGTATACGATTTGCGATAAGTGGCCTCGTCAAAAGAATTTCCTTTTTCCCAAGTTTGTTCGGGCGCCCACGCGCGATCAGCAATCGCTATCAAACGTGGGAATATCATTTCCTCAAGACGTTGGTCAGTGGATACCTTTTCTGCCCATAAAGCACCTTTAATACCAAGGAGATTTTTCTTCCCTTCGGCTGTAAGCTGTTCTTTATTGGTGTAAGCCTCTGGTTTAAGATCTTTTCCAGTATCATCCTTCCGTAGATTGATGAAGAAATTTTCAGGAGAGAACGAATAGGTTCTATTCAGATTAACCGTGCCTACCCAGCTGTGTCCTGGATCTGCAAAGTCACGGTCCCAAGACATATCGAGGTAGTTGTTTGCCGCACTCGTGTAAACAACTTTATAACCAGCATTTGCCAATCGATAAGCGAGGTCTTCCTGTCCTTGGCCAGGGAGATTGTTCCATACATTCAAATGGATGCCGGATTTTCCCAGATCGGCATTTACAACCATGCCTTTTCCTTTATTGCGCATACCCATTTCTTCCCATCCCGACATCGTCAATCCTTTTTCTTGAACAAGGGTATTAATTTTGGCAATATACAGTGGCCATACATCGAGTACATTGGCGATATTATTCTCCTTCATAAAGGCCAACACCTTGGGCGATTTCTCCCAAACACCACTTGGCGTTTCGTCGCCGCCCAGATCGATAATTTTCAACGGAACTCCAGCTTGATCATGTATTGCTTTGATTTCATCGATCACCTTGCTCAGGAAGTGATAGGTAGAAGGTAGGGCAGGGTTCATGACATTGTCATTCCAGTTTTGTGCAGAGTTGTAAACGGACTTGTCCTCTGCATCGTCCAGCAAGAACTCCTCTGCCTTCTGTTTATCGCCAAGTTTTGAATAATGGGCAAAACGCGCCCGCATTGCTTTAATCGCTGCACGCGCATGACCAGGAGTTTCTACTTCGGGTATGACATCGATATGTCTTGCCTGTGCATATTTTAAAATTTCAATATAGTCAGCAACACTGTAGAATTGATGCGATTTGGTGGTCGCTCCAGAACCATAAGCAGACTGTATCGCTTTTCCATCCTCAAAATTAGCCGAACGATTGGCTCCGATAGCCGTTAATTCAGGTAGCGAAGGAATTTCCAATCGCCAACCTTCGTCGTCAATGAAGTGGAAATGGAATTTGTTCAACTTGTAAGAAGCCATGAGATCCAATATTCTTAAAACCTCGGCTTTGCTATGGAAATTACGGGCAGCATCCAGCATAAATCCACGGTAGCCATAACGTGGACTATCTTCAATGTTACCGTATGGTAAAGCGATTGATTTTGTGGCTTTATTCCATTGATTGTGATTGATCAACGATTTTAAAGATTGTATGGCATAAAATGCACCGGCTTTATCGGAAGCTTCTATTCGTATACCTTTTGCACCAATCGTCAAGTGATAGGATTCCGGCTTTAAGTTATTTGCTTTGACAATCTCGATGCCACCCTGAGGGCTAGATGAAGCCGTTAGCTTAATACCTGAATATGCTGAAAAAAAGTTTGTCAGAAAGTCCGATTCGCTCGCAAAATCCTTATCGACAAAAAGTTTTGTACCTGTCGATAGATTGAATTTCTCGTTATTATTGATGCTGATATTACTTGGTAAAGGAATGACATGTTGTGCTGCTGTCCCCTCTACAAGCTTATTTTGGTCGTATTTATAAGCAAAGTAATCTGTTTTTTCAGCGTCCGACTGGGGAGCGATTTTAACAGCAGAATAATCCGAAATATTTGTTGCAAGCCCAGTTTTATTATTTTTTAGGTATAGACCAATTGGCCCATCCGTATAATTGACCAGTCCGGTTGTGATAAAATCGATGTGGACCGTATCTTGCGCATTTAATGAAAAGTTATTTTTCTTAAAGCTAACCTGAAAGAGATCTCCGTTTCGGTGGTCTATCGCAAAACGTTTGTCGATCTTATCGGGATCGATAGATCGGATAAAATTAAACCAAAGGCTCCAGTCGTTGAGTTGAACAGCACTTTTCCCCTTGTTTTTTAAAATTAGGGTAGAAACCGGATTTTTACGGATATTCTCTCCGTCTTTGACCTTCCAGGTGAGCTGCAGTTGATCTGCGATTGCACTCGATTTCTGAGCATAGGCTTCCTGGCTTAACAAAGCCAAGCCTAGTCCGGCATAGAGTAGCGGTTTTTTGATTTTTTTTAAATTAGTCATGTTGGTTACTTTTTCAATGACTTTAAATATAGCTATTTTAGAGGGTTTTATGATCTATTTCAAAAAAAATGAATAAAAAAAAGATAAAAATTTTGACAGATTTATAAATATTTCTATATTTGCACACCGAAACAGAAAACGGCCCGTTCGTCTAGGGGTTAGGACGCAAGATTTTCATTCTTGAAACAGGGGTTCGATTCCCCTACGGGCTACAGATCTAAAAGTCAAAACGTACAAAAGCCTGCAAATTAAACATTTGCAGGCTTTTTTGTTTTTCAGTATCTACAAAACCTATAATAAATCCAAAGAAAAAAGTGAGTCATTCAGTGAGTCATTTTCGCTCATTTACTCACTCACTGAAATGACAATAACATTCTTATAATCAAGATGTTTAAAAATCAAACATCTTGATCTGTTTTAGTTGCAAGGCTAATTTTGCATCGCTGAAATTTGTTTTTCAGTGGTGATGCAGAGCTCGCCGCAAAGGCGGCTCGGTTTGTTTCACTTAAATGATGTTGTCATGAGTACAAATTATTCCTTGCTTTTCTATCTGAAGAAACCAAAAAATTATGTTAGCGGCCCCAAGTCGATCTACATGCGGATTACCGTAGATGGTATCCCAAAAGAAGTTTCCACTGGACGAGAATGCTATCCGTCCAAATGGAATTCTAAAGCCAACCGTGTGAAAGGCACAACAGAAGCTGTCAAGACCCTGAACAGCTATCTTGATACCCTCGTAACTAAAATAAGTACGATCCATACCGCTATGACGGCTGCCGCAGAGGAAATCACAGCGGAATCGATCAAACTTAAGTATCAGGGAAAGGATACTAAATGTAAAAATTTCTTAGATGTCTTCAGGGAGCATAATATGCAGATGGAAGCATTGCTCGGCAATGGATTCAAGCCCAATACACTCAAAGGATATAAAACCTCTTTATTGCATGTTTGTGAATACCTTGAGAAAGAATTTAGACTAGCAGATATCGACACAAGAAAGATTGACCATGCTTTTGTCACAGGCTACGAATTCTTTCTTCGTGCCACGATAGGCTGTTCAGCCGTGTCGGCAGCAAAATACATGAAGCACCTTCGCAAGATCATCAAGGTATGTATCGCGCACAGATGGATAACGGACGATCCATTTGCCTTTTATAAGATCAAGGTCAAAGCTAAAGAGAAGGAATTTCTGACAGATGCGGAACTTCGGAGGATAGAAGAAAAGAACTTCAAAATACCAAGACTTGCACATGTCCGCGATATCTTTGTCTTTTGTTGTTACACTGGACTTTCCTATGCAGATGTAAAGAAACTAAAATGGATTGATATTTCTGAAGGAGTGGACGGAAAACTCTGGATCTTCACCAGCAGAGAAAAAACCGAAACGTCGTCAAATATTCCACTACTTCCCAAAGCTCTTGAAATCATTGAAAGGTATCGTGATTATCCGCCGTGCATAGCCAAGGATATGGTTCTTCCAGTTCTCAGCAATCAGAAAATGAACAGCTATCTTAAAGAAATAGCGGATGTGTGTGAGATAACAAAAGAACTCACTTTTCACAAATCACGTCATACGTTCGCCACTTCTGTTACATTGGCAAATAGTGTACCTATCGAAACTGTTTCCAAGATGCTTGGACATACGGACATTAAGACTACGCAGCATTATGCGAAGTTATTGGACAATAGGGTCGCAATAGACATGGAAAAACTGGAAAGAACGATCGAGAATAAAACTGCGCCAACAGGTCATGCTAAAATCGCAGCGCTATGGGCCACCTAAGGTGCTTACTCTAATAAAGGCAAATCATAGTCGAAGAAATATTGCTTAATTCAGGAAGAAAGCGATGTTTTCATACATCGCTTTCATATTACATATTTGTAGTAAGAATTTAGAAATTTAGATATAATAGTTTATTTATCGCCAATTGCTCAATGAACCGACATGCCTGTACCTAGTACCGGATAAGCCTGATCAATCCTACAGGAGGTATTATCACTACCAGCCAGAAAATTGACGGGCCCTATCCGAGTGGATTACTATACGGAAGCTATCCATGCTGTTCAGCTGAGCGATGTTCTAGACCCATCTGATATGCCAGCAACAGTTAAAGAATCTTAACAAGGAACATAATAAACAAACTTTCGAATAGGGTACTAGGAAGATAAGCTATTGGGCAATATTGCTTTTATGCTATTAGGCTTGCCCTCCTGCTATCGAATCACGCTGTTTGGAACTGAGATTCGTTCTGAGTACAAAAAAATGAAGTGTTTTAATACGCGCAAGTTGTGTTTTCGGCGACCCCGAAAACCATCTTGCCTTTACTCTGCAATGCCTCAATTGGGGCATTGCAGGGTAAAGGGAGAACAACCTTCGCAACTCGGTCTTTCTTTCCAAATCTGGGGATAGCGCAAAATAGGATTTGCAAAATGCTAAAATGTGGTATTTTGTATCACCTATTCAACTAATTTTCTCAAGACTTATTTGAGAAATTAACGTCTGAGACTACTACCCCTGTCCTGTCCATCGTCATCCTGTTCCCATGGCTTTCGGTCTGGGGTAGCAATTCGAAGAATATACCCGTCGTCTTCTTTGAAAGCGTTACTCGCTTCAAGCACATGGTGCATAGCGGAGAGATCTTCTCCCTTAATCGTTTCGCTGAACAACTGTGCTCTTTGCAACATTCGGATAAAGGTATCAGGTTCCTGCCTGCGTGTCAATTGTCTGAGTGCGCCAAGGTAATCGTCCCGGAAAACGGTTGGTATAATGATCTTGGTCTGTCCCTGGCTGGTCAGCTCAGCATTCATCATCACTCTCGCCAATCTCCCATTTCCATCCAAAAAGGGATGTACCTCGCTGATCATAAACATCATGAATGCAGCTTTGGCAAAAGGGTGCCTTAATGCTCTGTAGAAATCAAACCCCTGTACCAATGTACCTCCAACAAGCTCATGGTCGACAAATTCAGTATCACCAGCCCGGTTGTTGCGGTCCTTGAACTCGCCCGGATTTTTGTCAGGTCTGGCAGTTAGCATGGTCTTATGCCGATAGCGAAGGATATGAATGAGCTCATCAGAATTCTTGGGGACAACCTGCATTTCCTCACGATTACTGACCATTTGGTAAGTTCCCAGTATATCGTGAGAATCTTCTCCCCTTGCGGGCAAGGGTTTTCCGCTATCAATGATCTTCAGAGCCTCTTCTACCTCAAAACGGGTACCCTCGATAAAGTTAGAGAAGTAGGCTTCGTAGAAGGCAAAATTGCGGAAGGCCCTGGTTGTTTGGTTTGCGTCATATATATCCGCAAACTCACGCTGCTGCAATTCCACAAAGAGCTTTTCGAAGAGGTCCAACCGTGCCGGATCATACGGATGCCCAAATGCCCGGGCAATGGCCACCGGGGATTTCAGGATACCCGAGGGCTTAGTCGACAGCATTGCGCCGACCATCCGGTTCAGCTTATCGAACTCCCTATCCATACCCAGCCTGGTACTGATTTCACTTGCACGGTCCCGCAATTCATTTAGTCCCTGTTCGCCTTTAACCCGTACGATCTGATCCAATTTTTCTTCTATCTGAGGAATTGTCCATGTTTTGGACTCCCCTCCAACTTTACGGGATTCCTGAAGATTCTCCAATAATGCACGGTCCTGTCCTGAGACATAGAGTCCATCGGAAAAAAGTAAATCTCCTGGGAGTGGCCCTTGTCCCTGCATTAAGTTCAACGTAAGGCCCGGGAGTTTGACCTTTCTATCATAGGAATAAGTTAGAAAGATATCACCAGTATCAGTAGGTTTAAATTCAAGGGCGGAGCGGTGACTGAGCAAAACACCTGGATATAGATGCCCGATGATCTTGAACCTATTCCGAAGCACGATAGCCTCCGGAGCTTCCTCCAAATTTGGGGTATATATCTTCGGTGCAATCTTCTTCAGTTTTCCTTCTTTGACAAGCTTGCCAATGGCTCTGCTTATGTTGGAATCGCTGGAAGAAAACAGTATCTCCTGTAGGTGTAATGGGATATCCTTGTCCATGATCTTTACAAACTTTTGAGATTAATTATAGTAATCAACATGTCAGCACAAATTTTTCAAACTAACAAAGTGTATTTATGCGAATTTTTCAAACTAATTTAAGTAAAAATACAGATTTTTCAGATTTGTATTGGAAAGCTATAATTACTTTTTTCAAAAATTTCCTACTAAACTCTTCAAAAAAGCTTTGGTCTACAAATTTTTCCGGATAAACCCGTCTGTTTTTACAAATTATTTTAATTATGGAGCGGTTAGCTCTCCTATCAAGGGGTACATAGGAACTCAGGGAGACCGGATTCCTGCTTTTGGAGAAAGGAAAGTATACGCCACTGTAAAGTTCATTTTTCAGCACCCCGTCATTCAGATCGGCAGTATCCTTTTTGATTCTATTGAAATAATTAAACATCTTTATCAGGAATAGAAGTTTTGTCCTGCCGAGTTTAGGGGAAAGATGTTCAAGTCTGCGATTCACTTCCATAGAGAAGCGGACGCGTCTTGTGTTTTCATTAGATCTAGCCATTGCTGTCAGAATTATTGTTAGCGATAAACCTAAATCTGCTGGCCCTGGTAGGGTGCCAGGAGGGGATGTACTCCAGATAGCCATATAAGACGAGTTCGGTGCGTCGGATTATGATGCTGCCCAAAAGCTGGTAGAAGATGTATTGGCAGAGTTTGGGACGATTGATATTCTGGTAAACAATGCCGGGATTCCAGAGATAATCTGATGTTAAGAATGTCCAAAGACGATTGGGATACGATTATCAAAGTTAATTTGGATTCTGTTTTTAACCTGACCAAAGCGGTTATCAAGCCAATGATGAAGGCCAAATCGGGCTCAATTATCAATATGACTTCTGTAGTAGGCGTTAAAGGGAATGCCGGGCAGGCCAATTATGCGGCTTCTAAAGCTGGTGTTATTGGTTTTTCTAAGTCGATTGCATTAGAATTAGGATCCAGAAATATCCGTTGCAATGCCGTGGCACCAGGTTTTATAGAAACCGAAATGACGGCCGCCCTTGATGAGAAAACCGTACAGGGATGGAGAGATGGTATCCCGTTGAAACGGGGTGGACAGCCGAAAGACGTGGCTAATGCCTGCGTTTTCTTAGCAAGTAATATGTCTTCCTACATCACCGGCCAGGTTCTGAATGTTGACGGCGGAATGCTGACATAATAGAATTTAATATTCAATAAAAAAGACTTTTGATTTCAAAGGTCTTTTTTATTGTCTTAATGCCAGGTAAATTATTTTTACTCAATATAAATAACCTCTCGTATAGGCTTTTTTCATCCTAAGCCTAATCAGGAAAAGAAGAAAAAGTGCTAATTTAGAGTTTCTATAAAATTTTGTAATGAAAGTAGCACTATTTATCCCCTGTTATATAGATCTGATTTACCCCAAAGTCGGTATTGCCACACTTGAGCTTTTGGAGCGATTGGGCGTAGAGGTCACAGTACCTTTGCAGCAGACTTGTTGTGGACAGCCTATGGCCAATGAGGGCGATCAGAAACATTCTATAAGGACAGAAACTCAGTTTTGTGAAAATTTTAAGGATTTGAATTTTGATTATATCGTTGGGCCGGCAGGGAGTTGTGTCAAGCACGTCAAGCTCCATATGGATGCAATTCCTCAAACCGAAACTGTTACAGAAATCCGTCACAAAACCATAGAATTAGTAGAGTTTTTACACGATGTTCTCAAGATAGAAGAATTCCCTTGGGCAGATTTCCAGCATACGGTGGCTATCCATAATTCCTGCAGTTCTATCCGCGGCTTACACATTGCATCCCGTTTTGAGTGGCAGGAACCTTACTTTAATAAAACCGAAGATCTGTTAAAGAAGGTGTCAGGAGTTAAAGTAGAAACGATTGACAGGCCACAAGAATGCTGTGGCTTTGGTGGGACGTTTTGTGTAACCGATGAAGCGGTGAGTGCCAAGATGGGGCAGGACAAAGTTGCTGATTATACAAGACATCAGGTCGAGTATGTAGTTTCGCCGGATATGTCTTGCCTGATGCATCAGGAAGGCATTGCCAAAAGAGAAAAGTCAGAACTCAAATTTGTACATATTGCTCAGGTTTTGAATAACGGACCATTCTAAAAATCACAAACAATGGGAAAAGTAAACGTAGAAGATAATGCGAGAAAATTCATCAAACAGGATGATATTCACGAGGCGCAACACGATAAAAATCTTTATAATACTATCATTAAACGTAGTAAAGTATCCTCTGAGATTCCGGAATGGGAAGAGCTTAGGAATCTGGCTTCGCAAATCAAGGAACATGCGCTGACGCATTTGGATCACTACATTGAACAGTTTGCAACAAAAGCAGAGGAAAACGGTATCACAGTTCATTTTGCAAAAGATGCCGATGAACATAATGCTATTGTTTTTGATATTTTGAATTCTCACGGCGCAAAGCGCATCATCAAAAGCAAATCGATGTTGCAGGAAGAATGCGGGATGACACCTTTTCTTGAAGAAAGAGGAATTGATGTCCTGGAGACCGATCTGGGTGAGCGAATCCAGCAACTATCAGACGAGCGCCCAAGTCATATTGTAATGCCTGCCATCCAAAAAACGACAGAAGATATTGCCAAACTATTTGCAGATAAAATTGGTACGGATCCCAACGATGATGATCCGCATTCTCTCGCAGAAGCAATGAGGAACAATGCCCGGCCCAAATTTTTGGTGGCAGATGCCGGGATGACAGGCGCCAATTTTGCCGTTGCCGAAACCGGTACTTTTGTAGTCTGTACTAATGAAGGTAATGCCGATCTTACTGCAAGCATTCCACCGCTTCATATTGCCAGTATTGGTATAGAAAAGATCCTGCCGAAGGTAGAAGATCTGGGTGTTTTTATCAGACTACTTTCCCGCAGTGCTTTAGGGACGCCGGCAACGCAGTATACTTCTCATTTTTCAGGCCCAAGAGAAGGATCTGAGATGCACATTGTACTCACAGATAATGGTAGGAGCAAACGATTGTCTATGGACAAATTCTGGCATTCTCTCAAATGTATCCGTTGTGGTGCCTGTATGAATACCTGCCCTGTGTACAGAAGGAGTGGCGGATTGTCTTATGGTGCTACTTATTCCGGCCCGATTGGGATTATTCTGGATCCTACTTTTGATGAAGACACCTATTCAGAATTACCTTTCCATTCATCGCTTTGCGGCTCCTGTACAGAGATCTGCCCCGTTCATATTAATATTTCGGACCAGATTATCGAGTGGCGAAAAGTGGTGATGGAGAAAAAGAAAACACCTTTTGGCAGAAGGCTGGCATTTGCTGCTGCTGACCGAATGCTGGGCAGTGCAACTGCTTTTAAAATGATGGAAAAGACCACTTACAATATGCTGAATATTCTCCCAAAATCTCTATTGGAAAACAGCACGTTGGATCCTTGGGTAGAAGACCGTGAATTGCCTGACGTGAAAAAAGAAACCTTCAGAGACTGGTACAAAAAAAACCGAAAAAACAATGACTAAAGAAGAATTACTGAGTTCGGTAAGAACCAATCTTGCTAACCGCGAAAAAGTGGATTATCCCGCCATCCCGGATTATAAAAAGCCAGGGACAGATCTTAAAGCTGTTTTTGAAATTAACGCCAAAATTGCTGCCGTCGATTTTTATGATGTCGCATCGGTAGAAGAAGCGCAGGAAATTATGCGAAAAAAGCTTCCTGATGCTAAGGTCACTTGCTCTGCAACGCCTGAATGGAGAGGGAATAAAGATATACACGTGCAAAAGCCCGCGGATCTTAATGATGTGGATTTGGGTATTTTCCGTGCAGAGTTTGGTGTGGCGGAGATGGGAATGGTCTGGGTCACCGAAAAATCTCTGGTTACCAATTCATTAGGTTATTTATCTCAACACCTCGCTGTTTTGCTGGATCCTGAAGATTTGACCGAGAATATGCATACCGCCTACAAAAGAGTAGATTTTCCACACTCACATTATGGCTGTTTTGTGATGGGGCCATCTGCAACAGCGGACATCAGCGCCGTTTTGGTACACGGTGCACAGGGCGCACGGACATTGACTTTGTTCTTTCTGAAAAAACCTGTGCTCTAAAATGACAATTAACGGAAAGCTTTACAGCAACATCCTTTTGGTTTTTGCTCTGGAATCAGAAGCCGGAAAAGAATTTGAGAGTTTTAATAAATTGTTTGTTGGTGTAGGAAAAATTAAAGCGACTTATCATCTTGTAAAAGCCATTCAAAAATCTAAGCCAGATCTCATAATCAATTTGGGAACAGCAGGAAGTACAGTTTTTGACAGAGGAACTATTGTTAACTGCAACCGTTTTATCCAGCGGGATATGGATGTAAGAGCATTGGGTTTTAAGAAATTTGAGACGCCATTTTCTGATGAACCAATTCTTTTGGAATATGGAATTAAAACAAGCCATCTCCCGAACGGGATCTGCGGTTCCGGCGACCAATTCAAAATGGAGCATATCAATCCTGAATATAATGTCATCGATATGGAAGCTTTTGCGTTGGCGAAAGTCGCTGAGCAGGAAAAAATCGATTTTCTATGTTTGAAATATATTTCTGATGGAGCAGACGGAAATGCTGCTGATGATTGGACACAAGAAGTCAAAAAAGCTTCAATCGCATTAAAAAGAGAACTAGATAGTCGTTCCTTAACAAAACCCACTATTTAATTTATATTTAAAAACAGGATTAGAAAACAGCATAATTTGTATCTTATAAAATAAGAAAATAATTTTCTGTTTCAGTAGTTCCATCATTTTCTTCATGTTCCAAGCGGTTTCAACTAGTAATGCATTGATTTGTGGTCCCGTTTCTCCCAGGAAGTAATTTTTTGCCAGCCTAAAATCGGTTTTTAAATGTCCGATGATAGGTTCTATTGCCGCTCTGGTTCTAAATTTTTTGCGCTTTGTCTGCTTTTGATAAGCAGTGTCTTTTTTTTCTTGGAGTGCTTGGGATGGAGATTTTCACGCCTTTTATTTCTGATTTTCCTCTGCCACCTCTATCGTAAAGGAGTTCTTTTGGGAGCTTTTGACCACCGGTTTCCATCTGTTCCAAAAGTGGTTCTTTGGTGTGACCATCGTAAGGAGTTTGCAAAAATGCTTTAATCCCGAGAATGATTTTCTTGCCTTTGTTGGCGGTGGTTATCAAACCTACCTTATTCCCAAATTCATACTGGCTATGCGCTTTTCCTTTGGCAATACATCGGGTAAAAGGCTTGTGAATGCTGTAAATTTTATCGGCATCGTTTCTTTTTTGTGTGACAACCTTGGTGTACAATGTCATTAAATCTTTATAAAATTCTTGCTGTTCTGCATTAAAATTCCGTTGCAATTCACGAATCAGTCTCATGGCGATGGTTTTGAGCTGTCTTTGAGATTTCCTTGCCGCTTTTGCCCGCTTGGGATGTTTTCCGTTGTAGGTGTTGCGCACCATTTGTTTGCTGACTTTTGTGTAGCGTTGTCTTTGTTTTATGCCTTCATTTCCGGCTATTTTGTTGCAATAATCAATCACTTTTTTGCACAATTTTGCATCGGTAGGAAAAGAGGTATTATTCTCCTGAACGGTAGTATCGGACAAAACAAAATTTGAGGTGTTCGTCTTGGCATCGTGCATTCTTACGCTGTAGGCAAAGATTTTTTCGATACCTTTTTCGCCAATTCTTTTTCGGAAATGAACAAAATTACTCGGGTCACAAGGAAATTCGTGTTCAAAGAAAACCCTGCCACAAAAATGCTGCATATAAGGATTCATGATCCAGGCTTTTTCCAACGTCTCATCGCCCAAATTATACAAATGTTTCAGTAGCAAACAACCCACCATAAACCGAATCGGATGGCTCGGATTGCCCACTTTGGAATACAAGGACGAAAATTCTTTCTCAAAATAATTCAAATCTATTTTTTCTGAAAGTAGAACAAGTTCATGCTCGTGGTCAATAAAATCCACCAACATTGGGCGGAATAATTCTGGCTTCTTTTCTGGATTTTTCCCCAACATATTTGCAAGCTTTTAAAGCTCTAAGATACAAATTCTTGCAATAAAAAACAAGCTATTTTAAACCCAAAATACTAATAATCAGTAAGTTATGGGTGGTTTAAGGAGAGACTATATAAGGAACTTGTTGCCATGGGAATATGATGACGCGTTAACAACATTATGTACAGATTGTCATATTAAAGTTCATGAAACAGAAGGGGTTCCAATTTATTTTGACAAATGATTATCAGAGAAAATATTAACTGAAACTTGTGAAAGATGTGGCGGAACAGGGTTTCTTCCTGAATATAATTACTATCAAGGAGGTATTTGTTTTGCTTGTCAAGGTACTGGAATGAGGATACCTTGGAGTGATTAAAGAGACTGCGTACAACATGGGTTTTGCAAAAGCGGGGTGAATGTCCCTTGCGTTGACGATTTTCGCAATTTCAGCCGCAAAAACCATTTCGTTTTTTATTTTTTTGTAAGTTTGAAAAAACGAAAATGGATTTTGCTCGGTTCAGTTTTTAGTTGAACTTTTAGTTTGTAAAAGCCCCGCCTTCGCAAAGCCCTTTTCCGTTGATATTTCATTCTTACATCACAGAAATTTTGTATCTTAGCATCATAGCAATTGCAGCTAAAACGTATGTCAAACCAGTGAGGGATTCAGTGAGTTGGGAAAACGAAAGTTTGTAAAACACTGATAAAGAGATTATTGCCCGAAGAGTGTTATTCCCCTACGGGCTACAGATCGAAAGATTAAAAACTTAAAAAAGCTTGCAATTCATATTGCAAGCTTTTTTTATCTTTGAGTATCTACAAAACCAATACGAACTTCCAGAAAAAAAATGACAACATTTCCTGTTATAGCTTCTACTCTTTCTGCCAAACAATTAGGCGATTTTGTGATAAATAGATATGGCCTAGACGACAAATACCAATGTTCCTTATTCAGAACAGGAATGAACCATACGTATTTTCTTTCCAACAGCGAAACGAAATACGTTTTGCGCATTTATAGTCATAATTGGCGGTCAAAATCCGAAATTATTGAAGAACTTGAACTTTTGAAATCATTGAAGAAGAATAATTTAAGCGTTTCTTTTCCAATTGAAGATAAAGACGGAGGGTTCATTCAAGAAATAAATGCGCCTGAAGGAATCAGATACGTTGTACTTTTTTCCTTTGCTCAAGGGGAGAAAATTCGATTTATGGACATCGAAACGTGCTTTCGGATAGGTTCTCTAATGGCAAATATCCATAACCATACCGAAAACAAGAACATTAACCGTGTGTCTTACAATAAGAAGTCGCTTATAGAATTACCTTATGCGTATTTACAACAATTCTTCTCAGACAAGTTGCCAAAAATGGAATTCATCAAGGAGTTTGGCAGAAATTTTCAAAATTCAGATTTTGATCATACGAAAACCGGAATTATACATATGGATATCTGGTATGATAATATGGCTGTTACAGACGAGCATGAGATTACCATTTTTGACTTTGACTTTTGTGGAAATGGATGGCAAATTTTAGACGTTGGATATTTCTGCAAACAGCTGTTTTTCATAGAATCAGATAAAGAGCAGTATGAATTAAAAATCCAAAGTTTCCTGCGTGGATACCAAAGTAATAGACCTTTATCTGAAAAAGAGCTCAGGTTAATACCGAAAGCTGGCGCTGCTATTTTTATTTTTTATCTTGGCGTACAGGCGCAAAGATTTGATTGGTCCAATATATTTTTGACAGAAAACTATCTTAAAATGTTTGTCGGAAGAATTAAAGCTTGGATGGACTATTACGAAAAGAAAGAAGTCACTGTGGTTAAATAAGGCAAGATTAAGGAATATTAATTCGGTTTTACGTTGAGTGAGGTATTTTGTTTTGTTGGTAATTAAAATGTAACGTATTAATTTTACCTTTACTATTCCAAATAATATAATTTTATGAAGGCACATACGTACGAAACACAATCAACAATTACCCCACAAAAGGCATTGGACTTCCTGAAAGAAGGAAACCAGCGCTTTGTTAATAACCTGAAAGCTAACCGCGATCTTCTCGAACAGGTGAATGCTACACGTGAAGGGCAGTGGCCATTCGCCGTGGTGCTAAGCTGCATCGATAGCCGTACTTCAGCTGAACTTATATTTGATCAGGGACTGGGTGATATCTTCAGTATCCGGATTGCCGGAAATTTTGTCAATCAGGATATTTTGGGATCGATGGAGTTTGGTTGCAATGTGGCCGGTTCTAAACTTGTTGTCGTTTTGGGGCATACCAAATGTGGGGCATTAAAAGGAGGATTGGATGCGGCGCAGATCGAGGGTATGGGAATGGATAACCTAAATCATTTGATTAATCATTTCGACCCGATCATCAATGAAGTGATCGAGCAGGGGGAAGAACGTTCTTCTAAAAATAGTGTACTGCTTGAAAAACTAAATCAACAGAATATTAAACATGCAATCCGTGACATTCGCAAACAGAGTTCAACGCTCCGGAAATTGGAAGAAGAGGGTAAAATTAAAATTGTCGGAGCGAACTATGACGTCGAAACTGGTAGCGTAAGTTGGCTATAAGCCGAAAGGTCGTGTATACTTTTTAAGAATAAAAAGCATGACGATCATTTGCTTGAATCCATGCGAATAGTTCTGTGTCATCTAACTGTTTCATGATTACCGCAATTTGTGTAACATCCCTAGTTTAATTAGGTTAAATTATAATTGTGGTGTTGAGTTAATATTAAAAACAGAAATATAGTAATGTTTTTTTATCAAACGATTGCACAAAATGCCAGATACTAAAAATCCTGATCTGCTTAAATTTTTGACAAGTAGATCAGGATTTGAAAAAATACTATTAGAACGGATCTTTATAAGCGGGCATCTACAAATTTTCGATCGAGTATGCCCTTGATATCAAAAACTACGGATGGGTTCTTTTTTAAATTATTGAGATCTAAATGTAAGAACTCTCGGTGTCCCACAGCCAGAATAACACTGTCATAATCTGCAGATTCGGGAAGATCCGATAATAGTTTTAAATTAAAATGTGATTTCACTTCATCTCTATTGACCCATGGATCATAAATGTCGACTTTTAGACCAAATTCTTGAAGATCCTGAATCATATCTATAACTTTACTATTTCTCATATCAGGACAGTTTTCTTTGAAGGTGATGCCCAATACTAACGCTTTTGCCCCTTCAAATTTGATGTTTTTCTGAATCATCAATTTCACCACTTTTGATGCGATGAAGGAGGCGATCTGATCATTTACTTCTCTTCCAGATAAAATAACATGTGGGTGATAACCTAGTTGAGTTGCTTTTTGAGCGAGGTAGTAGGGGTCTACAGAAATACAATGACCGCCCACTAGTCCTGGTTTAAAACGTAGAAAATTATATTTTGTGCCCGCAGCATCTAACACATCCTGTGTATCTATTCCTACACGGTCGAAGATTAGCGCGAGCTCATTCATAAAGGAAATATTTACATCGCGCTGCGCATTTTCGATCACCTTGGCAGCTTCGGCAACTTTGATTGAGGGCGCCAAATGTGTCCCGGCTTCAATAATATTCTTATAAAGTCCATCTACCACCAATCCTGCCTCAGGTGTACTTCCAGAAGTCACTTTCATGACCTTTTGAAGTGAATTTACTTTATCGCCTGGATTAATACGTTCTGGTGAATAACCAACAAAAAAATCTTGGTTAAATTTTAATCCCGAGCAACTTTCCAAAACAGGTATACACTCTTCTTCAGTACAACCAGGATAGACGGTAGATTCATAAATAACCAAATCGCCCGGATTTAATAATCCGCCAATCATTTTAGATGCCTCCAACAATGGTGACAAGTCTGGTGAATTATAGCGATCTATCGGAGTTGGTACAGTGACTATGTATACGTTTGCATCAGCAATGTCTGCGGTAGAATTACTCGCATCATATCCCTTACTTTGGTTTGATGTGATAAATAGCTCTCTTGCACGTTCCAGTTCTTTTTTATCAGCTTCCAGTGTACGGTCAACACCGCGCCTAAGTTCATCAATACGTGTTTCATTAATATCAAATCCAATCACGGGGAAATAATCGGAAAATGCTATTGCTAACGGCAATCCGACATATCCTTGACCAATGATGGCAATTTTTTTTACCTGAAAATCTCTCATATATAGCTGTAAATATACGTTCTTTGCTTTAAATTTAACCTCTTGTCAACCAACCTCTGCGTCCAGCTGTTGCTATGGCATAGGGTGTAATCCAGAATAAACTGAAGGCGTAGAATATACTGTAACTATATGCCCAGAAAGCTTCTTTGGCATCCGAGTTTTTGGAAGCAAAGAAATAGGCCTGGACGCTGGAAAATATTAAGATACCGACCAATGTTGAGCTTAAGAACATCAGTGGATAATGAAATACGGTCCATAACATCAGTAATATCATCGGATAAGACAATAACACTTTTTTCCATTGCATAAGCAATAAGATACGTGCTCCCCATTTAGGTCCCTGACGGAAATTCTTAAATGCAAATTGACTCATCGCAATGTTTTCACGCACGTTGCTTCGTTCCCAACGGATAAACATCTTGTACAGATTTTTGTAACGTACAGGTGTGTCGGTATAAACGTATGCGTTGGATTGAAATAGAACATGATACCCCTGTTTCAGGATCATATTGGTCATCGCGCGATCTTCACCGATATCAGACGGTTGTCCCATAAAAGTCTGGTTAATCCAATCTTCCAAACAGTTCATCACAGCCTCTTTACGATAGCCAGATAATGCTCCTGGTGTACACATTACCGTACCCAACATACTTTGTGCAGAACGCACAAACTCAAAACTGAATACGAAGCTCACATTCAACATACGCGGTATAATCGCTTTTTCAGTATTCAATACACGCACATTACCTGCAACTGCCCCACATTCCTTGTTTGTTACAAATGGACTCGCCATATTACGTATGGTATCCTTTTTAACAATAGAGTCACTATCAACCGTGATGAAAATCTCTCCCGTACCTAACTTAAATCCACGGTACAAGGCATGTCTCTTACCCATATTCTTGGGCTGCTGATAAATTTCAACACGATCGCCCAATTCCATTTTGGCACGTTGTATCCAAGCAAAGGTATTATCTTTACTACCGTCGTCGATTGCAATAATCTGCAATTTCTTCTCCGGATAATCGCTGCTAGCCAAACTATGTAAGGTATCATAAACTAATTGTCCTTCGTTATAAGCTGGAACGATAATCGTACAAGTCGGTAGCTCATCGTCCGATACAGCAGCGATGGGTTTATATTTACGATGCAGAACAATCAAAAAAATCAAAAAGCTGATAGCAACAACAGCTAGAAATATTCCCAACGCAATTAAAAATGTTCCGCCGATGCTGTCTAAACGTTGGAAACGTAATGCATCAAAATCTGGTTGAAGCATGTATACGCCAAAAACTGACGCAAATAGTATAAAAAAAGTGGCTCCAAAAATACCATATTCTTTTGGACCAAAGTTGCTTTCCTCGTTTTTGCTCACTGTATGATCAGATCGCTTTTCTCCTGCATTTACATCATATACCGCAGGCTTCCATTGTTTGGCCATCTGCTTGGATACGATCGAGTTGTCTTTCATGTAATTCATAACCGTTCTATTTTAGATATACATTCTTTCGTTCAGTGTTTAAAGAGATACCGCTGTCGGCTTCTTTTGTAATGAAAATATTACGATTCCATAAACGCAAAAGACATGCCTTTATTTCGTGCCAAAAATAAGCAATCCCTTCTAATTGTAACGTTCTTGATACAAATAATAAGTAATTAATCTTTTGATTTGTAGTGCTTTGTGATTTTATTGTAACGGAATTATGCCAAAAGATAACGACGATCGATTCAATAGACTTTTAAGGTTTTTTAACATTTGCATGCAGATTGTTAAAAGAAATTGACAGTTTTTGTGACAAACTGTGTAGGAAAGGGGGCAATGTGCAGGTTGAAGAAATTCAGCTTAAGCCAAATAAAAAAAACAAAGGATAGCGCAAAAAAAAGACGCCTCCAAAGGGGGACGTCTTCAATATCATCAAGTTTCGGAATAGTCTTTATCCACCAAATTCCATTAGATAATTTTTTAGAAAATCATTTAGATCACCGTCCAGGACAGCTTGTGTATTGGAGGTTTCGTAATTGGTCCGTAAATCTTTAATTAACTTGTAAGGATGGAGGACATAATTTCGAATTTGGGATCCCCATTCGATTTTCTTTTTGTTTCCTTCAATAGCAGCGGTAGCTTCCTGGCGTTTACGCATTTCAATCTCATATAACTGTGATTTCAATAAGCGCATCGCATTTTCTTTGTTTTGTAATTGCGATCTGGATTCCTGATTTTTAATAATAATGCCAGTAGGTTTGTGGTGTAATCGAACAGCTGTTTCCACTTTATTGACATTCTGACCTCCTGCACCACCTGAGCGGAAAGTATCCCATTCGATTTCTGAATCCTTAACATCAATCTCAATATTATCATCAATCAAAGGATAGACATAAACAGAAGCAAACGAGGTATGGCGTTTTGCATTGGAATCGAAGGGAGAAATCCGAACGAGCCTGTGTACACCATTTTCGCCCTTCAGGTAGCCATAAGCAAAATCTCCGGATATCTGTAACGTTACACTCTTGATACCTGCAACATCACCTTCCTGCGAATCTTGTTCGGTCACTCGATACCCATTTTTTTCGCCCCACATAATATACATCCGCATCAGCATGGCTGCCCAGTCACAGCTTTCAGTTCCTCCGGCACCAGCTGTAATCTGTAAGATTGCATCCAGTTGATCTTCTTCGGCACTGAGCATGTTTTTGAACTCGAGCTCCTCGACTTTCTCTAAAGCTACTCTATATTGATCGTCCACTTCCTTTTCACTCGCGTCGCCAGATTGGAAGAACTCATACATGACATAGGCGTCTTCAACCGCCGCTGCAACTTCGTCGAAGTGGTCTGTCCATACCTTTTGGTTTTTTATGGCCAAGAGTATTTTTTCTGCAGCTTTGGAATCATCCCAAAAGCTTGCTTCAAGCGTAATAGCTTGATCTCTTTCTATTTCTTCTTTGCGTGCATCGATGTCAAAGATGCCTCCTCAGGGAAGTAACACGATCCCTCAAGTCTTGAATTTGTTCTTTTGTCATATCCGCTAAAGTAGAAATTTTAATTAATAAATTCGCGCTTCTAGCTTAATAACTTCGCGTCCTAATAGATGGTCAAATAGAGATAATTTGACCTTTTTTTTTTAGTTTTGGTATTGTCAACAGAATAAACCTTCATTTAAGGATCTACACGATGTGTAACAATGAAATACAGAAGGCTCTTATTGATGTTTAAAACAACTAATTTCAGTAAAAACAGTATGTTCCCAAAAATTAATTTTACAAAGACTGAGGCCTATACGAATCTAGCACAGCATTTTGGTTCTTTATCAGGGCTATCTAACAATAGCGAAAAAAATGATTTACGCACACTTTTCGCCGCAGATCCCGCACGTTTTGAGAAGTTCTCGATCGCTTTTGAAGATATACTTTTGGATTACTCCAAAAATCGGATTACTGCAGAGACAAAAGCGCTCTTGGTACAGCTGGCTAAAGAATGTGGTCTTGAAGAAGCGATAGCGGCTATGTTCTCGGGCGAGCGGATCAACGTGACCGAAAACAGACCGGTGTTACACACCGCTTTGAGAAACCAATCCGGCCAACCCGTATATGTGGATGGAAAGGACGTCATGCCTGATGTTAAACGAGTGTTGGCACACATGAGAACTTTCACCGAAGAGATTCTATCTGGCCAGTGGAAAGGATATACAGGAAAAGAAATTACCGATGTAGTTAATATCGGTATTGGAGGTTCAGATCTCGGCCCTGTGATGGTAACAGAAGCATTAAAAGCTTATAAGACGCGGTTAAATGTCCATTTTGTTTCCAATGTAGACGGTACACACATTGCTGAAACATTGAAAGCTGTGGATCCTGAAACAACGTTGTTTTTGATTGCATCAAAAACTTTCACAACACAGGAAACGATGGCCAATGCTCATACCGCTAAAGATTGGTTTCTGGCCAGTGGTGCCCTGCAGGAAGATATCGCTAAGCATTTTGCTGCATTGAGCACCAATACAGAAGCAGTACGTGCCTTTGGAATAGATACCCAGAATATGTTTGAGTTTTGGGACTGGGTGGGCGGACGTTATTCCCTGTGGTCTGCAATAGGTCTTTCAATCAGTTTGGCAATAGGCTTCGATAATTTCGAGGAACTGTTGAAAGGTGCCTATGAAGCGGATGTTCATTTTAAGGAAACCTCCTTTGAATCCAATATTCCCGTGATATTGGCTTTGCTTGGTGTATGGTACAATAATTTTTTCCAAGCGGAAAGTCACGCAATTCTTCCTTACGATCAATACCTACACCGTTTTGCCGCTTATTTCCAACAAGGGGATATGGAAAGTAACGGTAAGTATATTGATCGCAATGGTCAACAGGTGGATTATCAGACTGGACCGATTATCTGGGGTGAACCTGGTACGAACGGGCAGCACGCCTTCTATCAGTTGATTCACCAGGGCACCAAGTTGATTCCTTGTGATTTCATTGCACCTGCCAATAGTCTTAATCCGATCGGAAACCACCACCAATTGCTGTTGTCTAACTTTTTTGCGCAGACTGAGGCTTTGATGAATGGCAAAACGGAAGCCGAAGTGGTTGCTGAATTTAAGAAAGCCGGAAAGTCGGACCCGGAAATTGAAGCACTGAAAGCCTATAAAGTTTTTGAAGGTAATCGCCCAACGAATTCCATCCTGTTCAAAAAAATGACGCCACGCACTTTAGGACGACTTATCGCATTGTATGAGCATAAGATTTTTGTCCAGGGTGTGATCTGGAATATTTATAGTTTTGATCAATGGGGTGTCGAGCTCGGTAAACAATTGGCCAATCAAATCCTCCCGGAATTAAGCGACGCCAATCCGGTTACAAGTCATGATTCTTCGACAAATGGATTGATCAATGCGTACAAAGCTTGGCGGGATTAAAATTGCTCTCTGTGATCTAAATTAGATCCGGGATGAAATAGAAGAAACGGGGCTGTTCAACTTTTGGACAGCCCCGCTTTTAGTTAGACTTTTTTCTGCTGGATTCGAATGGCATTTAAAATAGCCAAAAGTGCTACCCCAACATCGGCGATAACGGCTTCCCAGAGCGTTGCAACACCACCGGCACCAAGAACCAAGACAATGATTTTGATCCCCATCGCGAGAATGACGTTCTGCCAGACAATGCTTCGGGTAATTTTACCGATTTTGATGGCAGACAGGATCTTGTGGGGTTCATCGTTCTGGATCACCACATCAGCCGTTTCGATGGTTGCATCGGCTCCGAGTCCACCCATGGCAATGCCGACCTGCGCCAAAGCTACTACAGGTGCGTCATTTACGCCGTCACCTGCAAAGGCAACACGGCGACCTTGATCGATCAGTTGTTGTACATGATTTACCTTATCTTCCGGAAGGAGGTCCCCATAAGCTTTGTCTAGCCCAAGTTCTTTGGCAACTTCATTTACTACCGCTGTTTTATCCCCAGATAGCATGACGGTATATAAACCTTGAGCACGCATGGTTTGGATCACTTCCTTGGCATCGGGCTTAATCCGATCCGCCACAGTGATATAACCCGCATATTGATCTTCGATGGCAAGCAATACAATGGAGTAGGCCACTTGCCTTAGCTCTGCAGGATAGCTTATATTGAATTTGTCCAGTAACTTGCTGTTGCCTGCGAGTGTACGTTTTCCATTAACAGTGGCGAGGAGTCCGTGGCCTGCTATTTCCTGGGTTTTCTCAGCTTGCAATGCGGGCCTGCCGGGATGATAACTTGCGATCGCCTTTGCGATGGGATGTGTTGAATGTGCCTCGACAGCCTTAGCGTAACTCAGTAATTCCGTTGGATCTCGATGGACAGCAAAAACTTCCGTTACTTCAAATACACCCGCTGTAAGTGTCCCCGTTTTATCCATGACAATGGTATCGACAGCGGTGATGGCATCGAGGAAGTTCCCGCCCTTAAATAGTATGCCATTTCGGGAGGCTAAACCTATACCACCAAAATACCCCAAGGGAATCGAAACAACCAGGGCACAGGGACAGCTGATCACCAAGAAGACCAAACTCCGGTAGAACCATTCTTTAAAACTATAGTCCTGAACAAAAAACAGGGGTAAAATAAGAACCAAAAGCGCGAGGCCGAAAATAATAGGAACATATATTTTGGCAAATCTGGCAATAAACAATTGTGTTTTGGACTTCCGTGCGGTAGCATCCTGTACCATTTCGAGAATTTTGCTCAATTTGCTATCCTCAAATGTACTGGAAACCTCGATCTCAACAACCGTTTCCAGATTAATCATGCCTGCAAAAACAGCTTCGTCCTTATATTTTGTATCGGGTTTACTCTCTCCAGTCAATGCTGCGGTATTAAATGCAGCTTTCTCCGTTTTCAATTTACCATCCAGCGCCACTTTTTCTCCTGCTTTTACAAGGATAATTTCACCGATTGTGACGGTTTTTGGATTTACCTGCTGCTGTTGCCCGTTGCGCAGCACCGTTACTTTATCGGGACGGATATCCAATAGCGATTTAATTGATTTCTTGGCGTTATCGACGGCAGTATCCTGAAACCACTCTCCGATTTGGTAGAATACCATTACCGCGACACCCTCTTCAAATTCTCCAATGGCGAAAGCACCCAAGGTTGCAACGGTCATTAAAAAAAATTCATTAAAAATATCACCGCGGCTTGCCTTGCGAAATGCCATTTGAATAACGGGGATTCCCGCGAGAAGGTAGGCAACGCTATTTAAGGTCAAGCTGATGCCAAAGGGAAGGCTGATCTTAAACGCATATTTCAATAGGAGTAAAGTAAGTAAGATGACGAGAGCCATGACCAGCTTACGCTGGGTAATCCACCAAGGCTGTTCCTTTGTTGTAAGACCGTGCTCCGGTGTGGCATGGCTATGCTCGTGGTTGTGTTCGCACATATATCAGCGGTTCTTTATGAGAATTAAATTTAGCGAATTCTGCTGTAAAAAGCGAGGGAAATGGGGATAAACTCATCCATAAAGACGACTATTTTAAAGGAATCGGACCGGTAAAAAATATATTTCAACTGATAGGTTATATCAGTGGAGGAATGTGAAAAAGGGCTATCCAATTTTTTGGACAGCCCCTTATGCTATGTAATGAATGTATTCTTAATCTTTTGACATACTGCCAATAATCATTTCCAATATGGCAACGACAATGGCAAACAGCGCTGCGGTCCAAAATCCATGTACATCAAATTTGGAACCAAGTAGTGAATCGGTCAACAAGACCATTAATACGGTAATAATAAAGGAAACTAGACCAAGGGTAAGCCAATTCAATGGGAAAGTAAATAACCTTAAAATCGATCCCACAGTCGCGTTGACAAATCCAATGACAAGTCCCGTAACGATAGCCCAACCGAAACCAGCAACTTCAGCACCAGGAACAACCCAGCAAGCAATTGCGACTACCAGACCAGTAAGTAAAAGACTAATAATAAATTTCATAATATGTGCTAATTTATAACGAGTAAATAAAGTAATAATATAATACTTGTCGTACAAACCCGATGCCAAACTTTGTTTAGATCATCGCTTTTAAATCTTTGAGGTATATGGATGGATGGATGGATGGATGGACCGTTAACTGGTATTAGTAAGCGGGAGCTGTTTGATAAATAGCAATACCGGAATAAAAAATATATGCAAGCATAGTAAATATTTTGTATATTTATTCAGAAGCTATGCATGCTATAGCCGTATGGTCATCAACGATTATGCGTGTTATGTATGAGGATTGCCGATGGTGGAAAAGAATTGAAAGCCGTACTTACATCGTTTAAACAAGCGATCGGATCACCAATAGTAGGGAAAATTGAAAGAATTAAGTTCATAAAATAATAGACCCATGAAGAAAATTATGATGTCATTCATAATGCTGCTTACTACAGTGGCATTATTTGCGCAGACCGATCCCATTATCGGAAAGTGGGAAAACCCAAGCGGCGAAGGTCGTGTTGAAATTTACAAGAAAGGCGATAAGTTTTTTGGAAAACTCTATTGGCTGAAATTTCCAAATAATGAAGCCGGTCAGCCCAAGAAAGATATAAAAAACCCAGATAAAGCATTGCAGGGCAGAAATGTGCAAGGACTCGAAATCTTGACCAATTTTGATAAAGATGGCAATACCTATGTTGACGGCAAGATCTACGATCCGAAATCGGGCAAAACGTATAGCTGCAAGATGACCTTAAAAGGAGATAAGCTTGATATCAGGGGCTATGTTGGTGTGAGCTTGCTTGGACGCACCGAGACATGGAAAAGAATTAATTAAGGCAGAAAATGGCCACAAAATCAACATAATCCGCTTGCATGGATAGGTCAGATTCCATCCAAAAGGCAATTTATTTCTTGGAAGTAAATTGCCTTTTTGGTTTTGTGCTGGAATTACAGTATTTTCATCCCTACAAATTATAAATACCAGCTCTATGGCCGTAAAAATGTCTTATGTTGAAAATGTCAAGCTTGCACTACAGTCCATTGTAGGGAATAAGCTGCGGACATTTTTAACAGCACTGATCATTGCCATAGGAATGATGGCTTTAATAGGAGTATTGACCTCGATCGATGCCATGAAAAACTCGCTAACAGATTCCTTTTCATCCATGGGATCAAATTCCTTCAACATACGCAACAGGGGATTAAATGTCCGGATCGGTAATGAAGGAACTCGCTCAAAAGTCTTTGCTAATATTACCTATGCACAATCTGCAAGATTCAGACAGGATTTTCACTTTAATGCGCTGACATCGATCAGTGCTAATGTAAGCTGGAATACGACCGCAAAATATCAATCCAAAAAAACAAACCCCAATATCGGCCTGATCGGGACAGATGAAAATTATCTGCAGACATCAGGGTATGTTGTTAGCGAAGGCCGTAATTTTTCTACGCGGGAGGTTGAAACAGGTAGTGGCGTGATTATCATCGGTAGTGAAGTGAGTAAAATGCTATTCAACGAAATTATTGATCCAATAGGGCAGTTTATTACGGTTAACAATATCCGCTATTTGGTGATAGGAGTCTTAAAAAGTAAAGGTTCTTCTGCCGGGATGGGCGGGGATAGGGCCTGCTTTATTCCACTGATCAAGGCCCGGGCAGTGATGCAGGGTACCGAGCCCTCTTATGTGATAACTGTTTCTTCCAATGATCCCATGCGATTGGAAGCCGCAATCGGTGAAGCTACCATCGTCTTTCGGAATATCCGCGGATTGACATCACGGCAGTCCAATGATTTTGAAATCACCAAATCAGATGCGGTTGCCCAGATGCTGATGCAAAATATGGCTATGGTTACTTTGGGAGCCGTGGTGATTGCTTTTATAACCCTTGTGGGTGCTTCAATCGGATTGATGAACATTATGCTAGTCTCGGTTACTGAACGTACCCGGGAGATCGGCATACGCAAGGCGATCGGTGCAACACCGAGTGTTATACGGAAACAATTTTTGATGGAAGCCATCGTGATCTGTATGATCGGAGGTGTGGCCGGAATCTTTATTGGTATCCTGATCGGTAATATCCTGGCGCTACAGCTCGGTACATCCTTTATTATACCTTGGGGAGCGATAATTTTAGGTTTTGCGGTATGTGGACTCGTTGGTATGCTATCGGGCTATTACCCCGCCTCAAAAGCGTCTAAACTGGATCCCGTCGACGCGCTTCGTTACGAATAATTCACATTGGCCCCCCTATCGCTCTATTTTTACATTCACCCTGCTTGCAGCCCGAAGATGTCTCGCGGTTGTCTCCCTGTTGTTCGCTATCAAAGCAAGAGGAAAAGTAGGGCGATTGAAAAAAGGAATTTTATGCAATCGGTTTAATGTTACCAAATCATTGATTTGGGGTGAATTCTCCGTGAATAGCCCTTTTCTCGAAAGGTAAAGCAACTTATTCCAATGAAAAAACTGTAATATTGTATAAAAAAATAAAATCGAATTATGTACAATACATTACAACCAGTTTTAGAAAAGGAATTGGAAGCAATCAAAGAAGCGGGATTGTATAAACAAGAGCGAGTGATCGTTACTCCCCAAGGAGCAGACATCAAAGTGAGTACAGGACAAGAAGTTGTCAATTTTTGTGCGAACAATTATTTGGGTCTGTCTTCGCACCCAAAAGTAATCGAAGCTGCTAAGAAAGCGATTGATACACACGGTTATGGAATGTCTTCCGTACGTTTTATCTGTGGTACCCAAGATGTGCATAAAGAGTTAGAAGCAAAAATTTCTACGTTCCTCGGAACAGAAGATACTATTTTATATGCAGCGGCATTCGACGCTAACGGTGGGGTGTTTGAGCCATTATTTGGTGCCGAAGATGCCATCATTTCAGACGAATTAAATCATGCTTCTATCATAGACGGTGTTCGTTTGTGTAAAGCACAACGCTTCCGTTATAAAAATGCGGATATGGCTGATTTGGAAGCGCAATTGCAGGCTGCATCCGGTGCTCGACATAAAATCATTGTTACAGATGGAGCGTTTTCGATGGATGGATCTGTAGCTCCATTGGACCAGATCTGTGATCTAGCCGATAAATACCAGGCGCTCGTGATGATCGATGAATCGCATTGTACAGGATTTATCGGTGCAACTGGACGTGGTACGCACGAGCTTTTCAATGTAATTGATCGTGTAGATATCATTACAGGTACGTTGGGTAAGGCGCTAGGTGGTGCTTCCGGTGGTTTTACTTCTGGTAAAAAAGAGATCATCGATTTGTTACGTCAGCGTTCACGTCCTTATTTATTTTCGAACACCCTAGCCCCCGCAATTGCAGGAGCTTCTGTTGCGGTCTTGGACATGCTGAGTGAGACAACTGCATTGCGTGATAAACTGGAATCCAATACGATCTACTTCCGTGAAAAAATGACGGCTGCTGGATTTGATATCAAGCCAGGTTTCCATCCAATCGTGCCTGTGATGCTGTATGACGCGAAATTAGCGCAGGAGTTCGCAGCCAATATGTTGGACGAGGGAATTTATGTGATCGGTTTTTACTATCCCGTTGTACCTCAGGGAAAAGCCCGTATCCGTGTGCAGATTTCGGCAGGACACGAAGTTGCTCACCTGGATAAAGCAATCGCCGCCTTTACCAAAGTAGGTAAAGAATTAGGTGTAATTAAATAAAATACACATAGTTATAAATTTTATGGTGCAAAATGTTTATCTTTGCACCCTAAAATTTTATAAAAATATTCTTGCTCAATGCAAAACATTAGAAACATTGCGATCATCGCTCACGTCGACCACGGTAAAACTACGCTTGTAGACAAAATTTTATATTTTACCAATCAATTCAGAGAAAATGAAAATGCTGGTGAATTAATCCTAGACAATAATGATTTAGAGCGTGAACGCGGGATCACTATTGTATCTAAGAACGTATCAGTGACATATAAAGGTGTTAAAATCAACATCATCGATACCCCAGGTCACGCCGATTTCGGTGGTGAAGTAGAGCGTGTATTGAAGATGGCTGATGGAGTAGTGCTATTGGTAGATGCTTTTGAAGGCCCAATGCCTCAAACACGTTTCGTTACAGGTAAAGCTTTGGGATTAGGTATCAAACCTATCGTCGTTGTCAATAAAGTCGATAAAGAAAACTGTCGTCCCGAAGAAGTATACGAACATGTTTTTGACCTATTCTTCAACTTAGGTGCTACTGAAGAGCAATTGGACTTCCCAGTATTGTACGGTTCTTCAAAACAAGGATGGATGTCTACAGATTGGAAAAATCGTACTGAAGACTTCACCGACTTGTTGGAAGCCATCATCAAATATATCCCTGCACCAGAAGTCTCTGAAGGTACTTTGCAAATGCAGGTAACATCATTGGATTATTCGACGTTCGTAGGACGTATCGCTATCGGTCGTGTTGCTCGTGGTACAATCAAAGAAAACCAACCTGTTTCTTTGGTGAAACGCGACGGAAAAGTTGTGAAATCACGTGTAAAAGAACTACAGGTATTTGAAGGCCTTGGCCGCATCAAAGTGCCTGAAGTACATGCAGGTGATATCTGTGCCGTAGTAGGTATCGAAGGTTTCGATATCGGTGATACCATTGCAGATTTTGAAAATCCAGAGCAATTGGAAGTTATCAGCATTGATGAACCAACAATGAACATGTTGTTTACCATCAATAACTCTCCTTTCTTCGGTAAAGAAGGTAAATTGGTAACATCACGTAACATCTACGATCGTTTACAAAAAGAGTTGGAGAAAAACTTAGCACTACGTGTCGTTCCTACAGAGTCTCCAGATGCTTGGTTGGTATACGGACGTGGTATCCTTCACTTGTCGGTATTGATCGAAACAATGCGTCGTGAAGGTTATGAATTGCAAGTAGGCCAGCCACAAGTTATCATCAAAGAAATTGATGGTCAAAAATGTGAGCCAATCGAAGAACTTGTTGTTGACGTTCCTTCTGATGTGTCAGGAAAAGTAATTGAGTTGGTGACCCAACGTAAAGGTGAGTTGTTGATTATGGAAGCTAGAGGAGATATGCAACATCTTGAGTTCTCTATCCCTTCTCGCGGTATCATCGGTTTACGTAACAACGTGTTGACAGCAACAGCTGGTGAAGCTGTTATGGCACACCGTTTGAAAGGTTACGAGCCTTGGAAAGGTACAATTCCTGGTCGTTTGGCTGGTGTATTGATCTCTTTGGATACAGGTTCAACAACAGCATACTCCATCGATAAGTTACAAGACCGTGGTCGTTTCTTCGTAGATCCAGGTGTGGATGTATATGAAGGACAAATCCTAGGTGAACACATCCGTGACAATGATTTAACGATCAACGTTACTAAAGGAAAACAGTTGACAAATATGCGTGCTTCTGGTTCTGACGACAACGTACGTATTGCACCAGCAATCAAATTCTCATTGGAAGAATGTATGGAGTATATTCAAGCTGACGAGTATATTGAGGTGACACCACAATCAATGCGTCTACGTAAAATCTATTTGACTGAAAACGAGCGTAAAGTTAACGCGAAGAAATTTCAATAGTCAATAGCGAAACGCGATAAAAGAAAAGCCCCCGAACATTGTTCGAGGGCTTTTTTTGATGATTTAAATCCTCCCCTTGGCAGTGCCTTAGGGAGATATCACGTTTTTTTGTTCTTTCCTCCCCGTTACAGTAAGTATCATCCGGCAGAAAACCGAATAGCTTTTTAATTCAAAGGAATATAATCAGCCAAGAATACGTAACTTTGTGTGAGATAAGGATTATTATGAGTAAACAGGTGGAGCACACTCCAAAAGAATATATTCAGATAAAGGGTGCAAGAGTTAATAACTTAAAGAATATTGACGTTGATATCCCAAAAAATAAATTAGTTGTTATCACTGGAATGTCGGGCTCAGGAAAATCATCCTTAGCTTTTGATACGCTCTACGCCGAAGGACAACGACGTTATGTCGAGAGTCTTTCTTCGTACGCAAGACAATTTATGGGACGGATGAATAAACCGGAGGTGGATTACATCAAAGGTATTGCTCCTGCGATTGCCATAGAACAACGCGTCATTACGTCCAACCCTCGTTCGACGGTGGGGACATCCACTGAGATCTATGATTATCTGAAATTGTTGTATGCCCGGATCGGCAAGACAATTTCTCCGATATCCGGCCGCGAGGTGACTAAAGACAGTGTGAGTTCAGTGGTGGATTTTGCGTTGAATTTAGAAGAGGGGACAACGGTGACACTTCTTGCTCCGCTTATTCCTTCCCATGGGCGTAAACTTAAGGAAGAACTGTCGCTCCTGTTACAGAAAGGTTTTGTGCGTGTCTTCTATGGTGATAGTATGCAGAAAATCGAAACTATTATCGATGATAAGTCCATCGCTAACAAAGACCTCCAGGATGGTGAAGTACTTATTGTCGTCGACCGGGTTCGCATTGAACAGGACGATGATACTGTCAATCGACTTTCTGACTCGGTCCAAACAGGTTTTTTTGAGGGTAAAGGCGAGCTCTATATGGAGGAAAATGGTAAGCGACATCATTTCTCCCATAAATTTGAACTTGATGGCATAACCTTTGAAGAACCTACACCAAATTTCTTCAGTTTCAATAATCCTTATGGTGCCTGTCGCCGATGTGAAGGTTACGGGAAGATCATTGGTATTGATCCCGATCTTGTTATTCCAGACAAGAGCCGATCGGTTTACGATGGCGCGATTGCACCTTGGCGAGGAGAGAAAATGGGCGAGTGGCTACAGAGACTTGTCAAAAGTTCACTGAAATTTGATTTCCCGATACATCGTGCATACATGGACCTGACTGCAGCGCAGAAAGAGCTACTGTGGACGGGAAATCAATATTTTGAAGGCCTTACCCAGTTCTTCGAAGAACTTGAAGCCCAAACCTATAAAATTCAATACCGTGTGATGTTATCGCGCTACCGAGGGAAAACAGATTGCCCGGATTGCCGCGGTACCCGATTGCGAAAAGATGCTACCTACGTGAAAGTAGGGGGCAAGTCTATCACCGATATCGTATTGATGCCACTTGAAGAAGCCTTGGCGTTTTTTAAAACTTTACCGCTGGTCGGTAATGAGTTGGTCATTGCCAAAAGACTTCTTGCTGAAATTAATAACAGGTTGCAATTTTTGTGCGATGTTGGATTAAGTTATCTGACGCTGAACCGGCTGTCGAATACCCTTTCAGGCGGTGAGTCGCAGCGGATCAACCTGGCTACTTCATTAGGGAGTTCGCTCGTAGGTTCTATCTATGTGTTGGACGAACCCAGTATCGGGCTCCATCCACGTGATACACAGCGCCTGATTTCTGTGCTGAAATCTCTCCGCGATGTTGGCAATACGGTTGTAGTGGTCGAGCATGAGCAGGAAATGATGGAAGCTGCCGATTACCTGATCGATATCGGACCGCAAGCGGGAATCAATGGCGGCGAGATGGTCTTTGCGGGTACATATCAGCAGATTCTGAAAGACACAAAAAGTCTTACGGGTCAATACCTCAGTGGCAAAAGCCAGATTGAGGTACCCCAAAAACGCCGTCCATGGACCAATAGCGTGACCATTAAAGGCGCCCATGAGAATAATCTGAAGGGGATTGACGTTCAGTTTCCCTTAAATACGTTCACCGTAGTCACCGGGGTTTCGGGATCCGGAAAGACTTCTTTGGTCAAACGTATCCTTTACCCGGCTTTGCAAAAATCGATCGGTAATTATTCGGGTGAACAAACAGGTGTTTATGATGCGATTGAAGGAGATATCACAGAGGTCGAACAAATTGAAATGGTGGACCAAAATCCAATCGGTCGCTCTTCACGGTCGAATCCGGTGACTTACGTGAAAGCCTGGGATGAGATCAGGGCTTTATATGCCAGCCAGGCGCCGGCCAAAGCGGCAGGATTGAAGCCGGCAGCCTTTTCATTTAATGTGGAAGGTGGACGTTGTGATGTTTGTCAGGGCGAAGGTGAGGTGAAGATTGAAATGCAATTTATGGCCGATATCGTTTTGCCATGTGAAGCCTGTGGAGGAAAAAGATTTAAGCAATTTGTACTTGATGTACATTACAAAAATAAGTCAGTAGCGGATGTGCTTGAGCTGAGTGTGGATGAAGCGATCACATTTTTTGCAGACCAGCCGAAGATATTGGCTAAGTTACAGCCTTTACAGGACGTTGGGCTGGGCTACGTGAAGCTCGGACAATCTTCGAGTACCTTGTCTGGCGGTGAAGCACAGCGGATTAAACTGGCCTCCTTCCTCATTAAGGGAAATAATAGCAAGAAAACACTATTTATCTTTGATGAACCTACGACAGGCCTACACTTTCAGGATATTAAAAAGCTATTGAAATCATTCGATGCACTGATTGCCCTAGGGAACAGTATATTGGTGATCGAGCACAATATGGATATGATCAAATCGGCAGATTGGGTGATCGATATTGGTCCAGAAGGTGGAAATAAAGGCGGAAAGCTAGTCTTTGCGGGTCTTCCGGAAGAACTTATCCATTGTAAAGATTCTTATACAGGTCAATTTTTAAAAGCACATTTAAAAGATTAAACCCTACTTTAGCGAAGTGAAGTAATCGATATCAGGAGACTTGGGCTACCAATAAGTTACGATTTATTGTTCCTTTTTTTAAGGCCTGATGGGATACTTTGTAAGAAATAAAAAACTAATATTTTAATACTTAATACGATTATGATTAAAAGATTTTTTTTAAGTGTCGTCCTTGGAATAGCAGCGCTTTCGTCCATGGCGCAGCAACCGGAAAGACCAAAATTGGTTGTCGGCCTGATGGTGGACCAAATGCGTTGGGATTATTTATATCGTTTTGCGGATCGATATGGAAATGATGGTTTCAAACGACTTTTGAAAGAAGGATTTTCCTGTGAAAATACATTGATTAATTATATTCCGACAAACACGGCCATTGGGCACAGTTCGGTATATACAGGATCCGTTCCCTCCATACATGGTATTGCGGGCAATGACTGGATCGAAGAACAGACGGGAAAGAATATGTACTGTACGCAGGACGATAATGTTGTCGGTGTAGGGACTACCGCCAAGGAAGGGCAGCAGTCCCCACGTAATTTGCTTGCGTCGACTGTAACGGATCAATTGAAACTCGCTTCTAACTTTAAATCCAAAGTGATCGGTATCGCGATTAAAGACCGTGGTGGTATTCTGCCTGCGGGGCATTTTGCTGATGCAGCGTATTGGTTCGAAGCAAAATCAGGTGATTGGATCACCTCTAATTTCTACATGGATAAACTGCCAAAATGGGTGGTAGACTTCAACAAGAGAAAATTGGCCGAAAAATACCTGAAAGGCGACTGGAAGCCCATGTATGATATCAGCACCTATGCTGCCAACAGTATTGCAGATGATAATATCTACGAAGGTAAATACCCTGGCGAAGAAAAACCGACTTTGCCGCGCGCAACTTCTAAGCTAATGAAAGACGAAGGCTATGAGCTGATCAAAACCACACCAATGGGAAATCAGTTTACCTTGGATCTGGCAATGGAAGCAATCAAAAATGAGCAGATGGGAAATAACCCAACTAAAAATACCGACTTCCTTTGTGTGAGCCTTTCAGCAACAGATTACGTCGGACACCGCTATTCATTGACAGCAGTGGAGATTGAAGATATCTACCTGCAGCTTGATAAACAACTTGCCGATTTCTTCAACTATTTGGACAAGACCGTGGGTAAAGGAAACTATACCTTCTTCCTGACTGCAGATCATGGGGCTTCTTATAACTCTCGGTTCTTTATGGACATGAAAGGAAATGGCGGTTATTTCTATTCCCGTCAGATTATCACAGGACTTAACAAAACCCTTAAAGAGAAATTTGGACAAGAGAAGCTAGTGAAAAGCATGATGAACTATCAGGTACATTTAAACAATCAATTGATTGATTCGTTGAATTTGGATCGCGATAAAATAAAAGAGACTATCATTCGTGAGCTTCGCCATACAGAAGGTGTCGCATATGTGGCTGATATGGAAAAAGGCGAAAGTCTGATGATTCCGGCGCCTATTCGCGAAAAAATGATCAATGGTTACAACTTTAAACGTAGTGGTGCAATTCAGATTGTTTGTGAACCGCAATGGTATGACGGTACGCCGCGCTCGACTGGTACAACACATGGTACCTGGTCTGGCTATGATTCCCATATTCCTTTGGTCTTTATGGGCTGGGGAATTAAACCCGGTGTATCTAATACGGAGGTACATATTGTGGATATTGCACCGACAATTTCGTCGTTATTGCACATTACCGAGCCCAATGGTAGTATCGGCAAACCGATCACAGCGGTATTGGGGCAATAAGGAAACTGTTGCTGCATGCGTGAAATCATGAAGGTTTTATTCTATTGAATAAAAAACGTAAATTTGCAATTCAACAGGGGGGTAACAAATTATGCTGTCCAAAAAGACAAAATATGCAATAAAGGCACTGATGGTGCTTGGTCGTAATTACGGTAATGAGCCGATGCAAATCTTGAAGATTGCGCAGGAGGAGAATATTCCAAAAAAATTTTTGGAACAAATTCTACTTGAAATGCGAAATGCCGGAATTCTCTATAGCAAAAAAGGTGCTGGAGGTGGTTATAGCCTCAATAAGGCTCCCGAAGATGTTTTTTTATCGCAGGTGATGCGTCTAATTGATGGCCCCATAGCCTTGCTACCCTGCGTGAGCTTGAACTTCTACCGCTCCTGCGAAGAGTGCACACAAGAGCATGCCTGTGGCATACGCGATACTTTTGTCGAGGTGAGAAATGCCATGTTGCAGATTTTAAATGATACAAGTATTGCCCATTTAATCAATAAGGAAAAAGAATTGAACCTAAATGTAGATTAAAGGAAATAAAATATATTTTTCTATTTAGATTGGAGGCGTAACAAATAAGTTACGCCTCTTTTTTTATGCGGTAAAGTTATTGGTATAAAGTGAATTACCGTGTTTTGTTTGAGGAGTGTAAGCTTAATTTATTAATTATATAATTATTTAACATTATTTTACGAATTTTCCGTAGCAACATGTATATATTTACGTCGACAATATATAAACGAAAATTTATGAAACTAACCTATTCCCTAGTTTTGTTTCTTTTACTTTCTGTCCTGAGTTCCCATTCTTATGCGCAGCATAAACTGGTCGGGTCGGTGGTAGATGTTAAAGATCTTGCAAAACTACATCAAGCTTCAGTCGCGCTGCTTAACCCAAAAGATTCGATTCTGGTAAAATTTGGTCGAACAAAGGAAAATGGATCATTCCAAATCGCTAATCTCGATACCGGTACCTATAAAATGGTCGTTTCCTATCCCCAATATGCAGATTTAGTCAAAGATATTCGTATCGATGCTCAAGACATGGATCTTGGTATGGTAAAACTGTCTAAAGCGGCTTTGCTCTTGGAAGAGGTTCAGGTGAATGGTAAAATTCCAGTGGTTATTAAAGGCGACACCATCGAATACGATGCCGGTAGTTTTAAAGTAGAGAAAGATGCTAAAGTAGAGGACCTATTGAAGGTCTTGCCGGGTATTACGATGGATGGATCAGGCAAGATCATTGCTCAGGGCAAGGAAGTAAAAAAGGTATTGCTTGATGGTGAAGAGTTTTTTGGCGATGACCCCACGTTGATCACCAAAAACATCCGGTCAGATATGGTTAGCAAGGTACAAGTCTATGAGAAGAAATCGGATCTTGCCGTACGTACAGGAGTAGATGATGGCGAACGAACGCAGACAATTGATATTAAGCTCAAAGAAGACAAGAAAAAAGGAATGTTCGGCCAGGCAGTCGCGGGAGCTGGTACAGATAAATATTATGGCGGAAAAGTCATGCTCAATAAGTTTAAGGGATCGCAGAAAATTGCTGCTTATGGTATTCTGGCCAATGATGGAATGGTCGGATTAGGATTTGAAGATAGCCAAAAATATGGTGTGGGCGGAAGCAGCAATGTACAGATGATGGACGGCGGAGGCATTATGATTTCCTCTGGTGGTGATGGTTCTGATGGGGGATGGGACGGTAAATACTATGGTGGTGGCGTACCTAAGGCTGTCAACATGGGAGCAAGCTATTCGGATAAGTCCAAAGATGATAAGCATAAGATCAATGTCAACTTCAAGCGGAATCAGATCAATGTCAACAATACAAGTACATACAACGCACAGAATAACCTTCCTGAGCGTGCGCAGGTGGATAACAATGTGACCACATCTGAAACTGAAACACAGGCAAATATTGCAAATCTACGGTATGACTATAAGCTTGATTCGCTTGCTGACCTTACTGTCACCATGGGCTTTACCAAATCTAGCCGTGACAATTTATCCAATTCCGAAGCAGATCAACGTAAATTGGATGGCACATTGATTACACGGACTTCATCCAGGACAGATTTAAATAACGATCAGGATCGATTTAATATAAATGCGATGCTTACACGTCGTTTCAAAAAGGACCGCCGTTCCATTACTTTCAATGTCAATGCGAATGCAGATCAAAATCGCAACAAAACACAGTATTTTTCGGAAAACTTCTTCCAAAGTTCCGGAGATACAACCTTGATCGATCAATATAAAAATGATAAGCTGGCGAACAATACCTACGGTGCTTCAGTAACCTATTCGGAGCCGCTTTCTAAAAGGCTGACCGCTGCAATAGGCTATGCATTCAATCAAAATAAATCGGAAACACTCAATCAGTCATTTGATAAAGATCCGGCTACAGGAAAATATACGGTATTGGACCAAAACCTGCTCAACGATTTTGATTTTAACAGTTTAAAAAATGGTGTCAACGCCTCCTTGAATTACAAGTCGAATACATTAACAGTAAATTTGAGCAATCGAGTTGATTTTGAGCAGGTCAAGAGAACCTATAACAACCTGAATACAATACTGCAGCGGAACCAGACATCTGTTGCTCCAAATCTTTCCATCAACTACAAAATCTCGAAAAGCAAAAATGTAAGCTTCCGCTACAGCGGCCGCACGAGTCAGCCTTCGTTGACACAAATAGAGCCGTTGAAACAAAATTCCCAGCCACTCGTCGAGTATTTGGATAATCCAGATCTGAAAGCGGGCTTTGATAACTCCTATTCAGTTAATTTCAATAACTACAAGCAGTTAAAGGATCAGAGTATCTATTTTTATGTGAGTGCAGATCAAGGAAAGAAAAGTATCAACAATAGCGTGCGCTATGATCTAGATAAAGGTACACAGCAAATTTCCTACGTCAATATTGATAAAGACAATTGGCGTATGTATGGTGGTGGTGGATACAGTTTTGTATTGAAGAAAAAATGGGGATTAAAAATGAATCTTGGCATGAATGCGCAGTATAACAGCCAGTTTAGCTACTTATCCTCCTTCAATGAAGAGCCAAAGCTCAATAGAAATCAAACATGGAGTGTAGCACCAAGTATTGGTTTTAGCCGATATAAAGCAAACAAAATGGATTTTTACATCTCCATGAGCCCTGGTGCGGAGCAAATGAATTCTTATTTGCAGCCTGAGTTGAACCGGACGACTTTTAAATTCAGGACGTTCTCGGAGATTACCTATTATTTACCAAAAGACTTTAAAATTTCCCTGTCGACAAACCAGAATTATCAGGCCGCTACAAAAACGCTTGAATCCATTAATATCATTAATATGAATGGTTATGTTTCCAAGAAATTATTGAAAGATAAGTCCTTGGAGGTACAGGTATTTGTCAATGATATTTTGAATAAAAATAATGGAGTGTATCGTTATCAGAATGGAACTTCATTTATCCAGACCAGCAACGACGTATTACGTCGGTATGGAATGCTAAAAGTAATCTACAATTTTACAACAATGAACCGTCCATGATTAAATTAACAGAAAAAGCCATCTGGCCGATGGAAAAATTAAATTATTTACAGATGAAAGGAGATGCCAAATGAGTAAGTATATCAAGTTGATGGTTTGGGTATTATTGCTGTGCGCGGGTACAGCCCATGCACAACATGCTTATTTTCCGAGCAGCGGAACGGTCACCTATGAACGGAAGTTCCATGTGCAGAATTTCTTAAAGCGTAATTATCTCAGCAAGCCCGATTTAGATACCTGGGATAAGCTGATGGTCGACAATGCCGTGAAAAATGGGCCTGCAGAGGTAGTAACCCACCATATTCTGAAATTTTACGATAATGAAACCCTGTTTGAAACGGTGCAGGAAGATTATCCCGCAAATTATCGTCATGTGACTCACTATAATTCTATTCTTCCGGATTCAAAAACGTACATTAATTTCCAGAATCAGGAATTCTTAAAATTGCTCCCCTTTGGAGATGATCAGCTCTTGCTGAAAGATTCATTGCCTACTGTAAAATGGAAGTATACCGATGAATACCGCAATATTGCCGGATATGATTGTCGGAGAGCCAATGGAATTATTCAAGATTCGGTCTATGTGGTTGCGTTCTTTGCGGGGCAAATACCCATCTCCGGTGGTCCTGAACTTATACACGGACTCCCAGGCTTAGTGATGGGGATATCCATCCCAAGTATGAATGTCAATATGTTTGCCACAAAGGTGGAGATTACCAATACAGCATTTTCCAATGTGCTGACCAAAAAGAAAAAAGTTGTTGCGGAATCCAGAACAGAGATCATAAAGAAGCTGAAAGATACCGTCTATGACTATATGGATGAGAAGGCCTTTAAAAAACGACTGCAGAGTATACTCTTTTAGGGGATAATCTTATACCGTTCTTGTCCCGTCGAGATGAAAAAAAAAGCCTGTTCATACGAACAGGCTTTTTGTATAAAAGAAATACCGGTTTTATATTAACGTACCGTACTTCCTACTTTAATTGTTGTATCCGGTTTGACAAAATCCAATCGACCGTCAGCATCTTCTGCCATCAGGATCATTCCTTGTGACATAATTCCTTTGATTTCACGAGGTTCAAGGTTAACCAAAATAGATACCTGACGGCCTACGATTTCCTCAGGACTGAAGAACTCTGCGATACCCGAAACGACCGTGCGTGTATCTAAGCCGGTGTCTATCGTCAGTTTTAACAATTTCTTGGTTTTGGCAACTTTTTCAGCGGCTGCAATAGTTCCAACGCGGATATCCATTTTAACAAAATCATCGAAGCTAATGTTTTCTTTCGCAGGAGCAACTTTTGCATTATCAGCTAGATTTTTTGCTTTTGCTTCAGCAAGTTTGTTTAGTTGGAAGTCGACTTGTTCATCGGTTATTTTGTCAAATAACAATTGCACTTCACCCAATTGGTGTCCAGCTTGGATCAAAGCATCTGAACCTGCGTCGTTCCAGTTCCCTTGTGGAAAATTAAGCATTTCAAATAATTTGATCGCTGTTTTCGGTAAAAAGGGCTGTGCAAGAACGGCAAGATTGGCAACGATCTGTGCCGCTACATTTAGGATTGTTTTGACACGTTCCTCATCTGTTTTAATGATTTTCCATGGCTCTTCATCGGCAAGGTATTTATTGCCCAGACGAGCTACATTCATAAATTCTGCCAATGCCTCACGGAAGCGGAATTGCTCCAAAGACGATTTGATCGAAGTAGGGTATGTTTTTAATTCATCCAGTACCGCTTGGTCTACAGCTGTTAGTGGCGAACCGTTCAATACCTTGCCATCAAAATATTTGTGGGAAAGTACCAAGACGCGGTTGACAAAGTTTCCAAAAATGGCAACCAGCTCATTGTTGATCCGAGCTTGGAAATCTTTCCAGGTAAACTCCGCATCCGATGTCTCCGGTAATATCGAAGTTAAGACATAACGCAGTTCATCCTGTTTGTCAGGGAATTCCTGTAGATACTCATGCAACCAAACCGCATGGTTTCGAGAAGTGGACAGCTTATCGCCTTCCAGGTTCAGGAATTCGTTGGCTGGAATATTTTCTGGTAAAATATAGTCACCGTGTGCATGAAGAATCGCCGGGAAAATAATGCAGTGGAAAACAATATTATCTTTTCCAATAAAATGGATCAGCGTAGAATCGTCTGCTGGGTTTTCATGGGTTTTCCAATAGTCTTCCCAGTTTTTACCATGATCCAAAGCCCATTGTTTTGTTGCTGAGATATAACCTATAGGCGCATCTAACCAAACATAGAGTTTTTTACCCGCTGCTTCAGCCAAAGGCACATCAACACCCCAGTCCAGATCTCTTGTCATTGAACGCGGCTGTAAACCGGATTTAAGCCACGATTGACATTGGCCAAAAACGTTGGACTTCAGGATATTTTTCTTTCCTTCGATCAGCCATTTTTCAAGCCAAGGCTGGTATTTGTCCAATGGAAGATACCAATGTTTTGTTTCTTTCAAAACCGGTGTCTTTCCGCTCAATGTTGAAATCGGGTTGATCAGATCTGTTGGGCTAAGTGATGTTCCACATTTCTCACATTGGTCACCATAGGCTCCTTCGGACTTACAATTTGGACAAGTTCCCGTAATATAGCGGTCAGCCAAAAACTGATGGTATTCCTCATCGTAATACTGCTCCGAAAATTTCTCGACAAATTCACCTTTATTGTAAAGGTTCAAGAAGAAATCTTGCGATAACTGGTGATGTATGGGCTCCGATGTACGGTGATAGATATCGAAAGAGATACCAAACTCTTCAAAGCTTTCTTTGATTTGTTTGTTGTATTTGTCAATGATTTGCTGTGGGGTGATGCCCTCTTTTTTTGCACGGATGGTAATCGCCGCACCATGCTCATCTGAACCACATACATAGACTACATCTTTTTGATTTAGACGCAGATAACGGACAAAGATATCCCCTGGGATATAAGCTCCGGCAAGGTGTCCAATATGTAAAGGACCATTGGCATAAGGTAATGCCGATGTGATGGTATAACGTTTTTTATCTAGAATACTCAATGCTTGAAAGTATATTAAAGTGTGTACTTGTTTCCTTTGGCAAACTTAGATAAATTGCTGTTTATATGCAATATAAATGCATGTCATATCGAACAATTTATTCTTGAATTCTTGTTTTGGCTAATTTCTGCGATTACGGCAACTTGATTAAAATACGCTGCTTTTTAACCTCTTGTTATCGTAGAAATATTATTCAACATAGCGGTAGAAAACTTAGATAAATTTACGTTTATTTGTACATATAAGCACCATATATCAAGTATATTTCTAATCGGACTTTGCAATGTAGAGGTCCTTTTTTTTGAAAGTGTTTGATGTTATTGGCCAGAAAGATTCTTCAGTTCGCTTGCATAGCTGTTGGTGTCTTCGAAGCCATGAAGGTTTTGTTTGATCATTAGCGATAAAAAAATATGTCCAAAATTCCTGATTTTCTGAAAGAAGGCGATAAAGTCGCTATTGTTTGTCCTGCGAGTTTTATACGTGGATCTATTGATGTTGGCATAAAAACATTAGAGAGTTGGGGGCTGGAGGTTGTCATTGGGAAGACTGTTGGGGCATCGTTTCATCAATTTGCCGGAGATGACAATTTACGCGCTGCCGATCTGCAGTGGGCACTGGATGATCCGTCGATTAAAGCGGTTTTTGCCGCGCGCGGAGGTTACGGTTGTGTTCGTATTGTCGATCAGATAGATTTTTCGAGCTTTGAAAAAGATCCCAAATGGTTGGTGGGTTTTAGCGATATTACCGTATTGCATAGTCATATTCAACGGAACTATAAAATTGCAACAATACATGGACAGATGCCAAAGTCTTTTGAAACGGGCACAAAAGCATCGTTGGAAACGTTAAAAAATGCATTGTTTGGTCATAATATGGATTTTGCCTACGAGCAAACGTTATTCCCCAATCGTGCGGGTAAAGGCGAAGGAAAATTGGTCGGTGGAAATTTAGCAATCTTACTATCTGTACTTGCTTCTAATTCGGATGTCAATTACAAGAATAAAGTTTTATTTATAGAGGATGTCGGTGAAGCCTATTATTCCGTAGACAGAATGCTAAGGGCATTGAAGCGCGCGGGGAAATTAAAAAAATTGAATGGTCTAATTGTAGGTGGCTTTTCTGCGATGAAAGACAATGATCCTGCTTTTGGGCAGCGTGTGGAGGAAATTGTGTGGGATATAGTTAAAGAATATGATTTTCCGGTAGCATTTGGCTATCCTGCCGGGCATATTGATGATAATCACGCCCTGGTATTTGGGCGAAAAGTAAAATTGCAGACTACAGCTGATTCTGTTCAGTTAACCTATTTGTAGGGGAAGCTGAACAGAATCTCGTTGTTTTATTTATTGATTATCCCGTTTATTGATTATCCCGAATGTACAGGGATGACCATCATGGCAGCCTGACTCTTCCAGGCCATCTTTTGCGCAATGCTCGTATTGAAAATTCGACTTAATAAGCCCTTGTCCCGATGGAAAGTGACCATCATGTCGATATGATTTTCGTTGATGTATTGGTTGATCCCTGCAGCAATGTCTGCGTTGAGGATATAACTATAGATGGGATGATAAGGCGCCAGTAAATCCTGCATGGTTTTTATTTCGGCATTTACCGCCTTATTTGCAGGATCTTCTTTAGTCACATGGACGACATAGACCTCACTTTTCCGTAATACTTCGGACGCATTAACCAAAAGACGGTTTAATTTTAGTTTTACCTCTTTGAGATTGGTGGCGATTAACATTTTTTTGGGTACCCGAAATTCTGCTCGTGCGGGGACCACCAGTAATGGTGTGTGACAATTTTCGATCAGCTTGAGGGTATTGCTTCCAAGAAGCAGTTTCTTTAGGCCGCTTTTACCTGCAGTTCCGACGATAACAAGGTCAATGTCCTCCTCAGCACAGGTACGGTTTACGCCATAGCTCAGTTCATATTCTTCAAGAACTGATTTCCAGGCAATGCCCTCAGGAAAAAGCAACATCAGTTCCTGTTGCCAGGTATTGAGGTCCTTTTGTTTTTCTTCCAAGATTTCTGAATTGCTGATGACAACAGGTTCAGTACCTACGGTAGGGATTACTTCGTATGTGTGGTATAGGACAACCTTTTCAATGCCCCAAAGTGGAGCTAATTGTGCGGCATATCGAGCAGCAGCATAGGCATTGTCCGAAAAGTCTGTTAACAAGAGTAGGTTTTTCATCCTTTAGTTATTTGTTGATCCATAATCCGTGGCTAAGGTCTTTTACGCTGTCTTAGCCGTTCCAAAGCATTATAATCGGGTCTATCGTCATCAAATTACGCATTAAGTATTATAAATGCAATAGCTTTATTTATTATGGTGAGTACGGTGAGCTGTTCAATTTAAATAATTTCATTAATTTAGGGAGATCGGTAATTCAAGTTTTAATAAATTAAACGTTTTTTATGGCAATTTGGAATTCATTGGGTAAATATAGGGATACGGGACTTTTGGTCTTGCGTGTTGGACTTGGGGTGATGATGATCATGCATGGTCTGCCCAAATTGCAGGGCGGTCCTGAGCTCTGGGCAGGTGTCGGAAAATCAATGGGTAATATTGGTATTCATTTTATGCCTACTTTTTGGGGCTTTATGGCTGCTGCTACCGAAACTGTTGGGGGGCTATTTTTACTGTTGGGGCTCTTTTTCCGACCAGCGGCATTATTGCTTGCATTTACGATGGTCATCGCTGGATTAATGCATCTTTCTAAAGGAGATGGTATCGCTGGTGCATCACATGCGATTGAGCTTTGCTTTGTGTTTTTAGGACTTATCCTTATTGGGCCGGGTAAACATTCGGTTGACAAGAAATAAGAGATTTCTCGGGAAGAGATTTCCCGGAGGAACAACGATACGACAAAAACGCCGCAATTTAGCATACATTGCGGCGTTTTTGTCGTATAATTTGTCTATTGGACAAGGAGTCCATCGCTGTGGATATGTACAAAGCACAGATTTCTACGATCTATCCATGGGAATAACCAATAAGTTGGCCGCGCCATTCCAGGCTATTTTTTTAGAAATGCTTGTTTTGAATAGGCTCGCTAATAGTCCTTGCTTTTTATGGAATGAAAGTATGAGATCAATATGTTTCTCTTTGGCATATTCTTCAATACCTAGTGCAATATCATCATGGCTGATGTAGTCATAAATCGGATGATATTTATCTAGGCGTTCATGGAGGTGCTTTAATTCCTGTGCCAAGTGTGCGGCTGAACCTTCTTTTTTAGCAACATTCAACACATACAATTGTGCATTGAACGTATCTAACACCTGATCTAAATTGAATGAATCCAGCTTTCTGTCTACCTCCTTCAGATCGGTTGTCGCCAACACATTTTTGGGGACGGCAGGATTTACCTTATGGGAAACGATAAGCATGGGCTTAATGCAGATGTCCATCAGTGTAATAGCATTACTTCCGACCAAGATCTTAGCAAAACCTGTTTGTCCGGTGATACCCAATGCGACAAGGTCAATGTCGTGCGATTTACACATGTCATTGACTCCCAATGGCAGATCAACATCTTCCATCTGATGTGTTAGTTCCACTTGTGGAGGGAACAATAATCTAATTTGGTCAAACCATGCTGTCAGTTCTTTCTCTTTGGCCTCTTTTACCTCATCATTAACAATGACAATAGGTTCGTTATTGACAATGGTAACACTGTTGTACGTATGGTAGATAATAACCTTTTGCGTTTTCCAGGCTTCTGTACATAGGGCTACTTGTTGTGCTGCCAGAAGAGCATTTTCTGAAAAGTCAGTTAACAGGAGGATACGTTTCATGATGTTCTTTTTTATACGTTTAACTTCTATAACCTGGTTGGTGCATCCTGTCCTGCAAAATCTTTAGCGTATGAGCTATGGGAATCATTCGGACTTTAAGCAGTACCGGTATATTACTAAAACAATGAATGTAGCGATAAGTTACAAAGAAAACGTGAATTTAATGTTAAACTCTCCCTATTGTGATGAGGGTCATAGAAAAAGGCAACCGCAGTTACGGTTGCCTTTCATTTTCTAGCTTTTGAAACGTTGAAATTACAACGGTTTTTTTGTTCCAAAGTTGATGATATAATCGGTCATCACTTTGGCACTTTCATCTTTCACAAAGTCAAGATCGATTTTAGGTTGGGACTTACCTTCCTCCCAAGCTGGTTTACCCTGCAATTTCAACAAAGCGTTGATGCGGTCTCTATTTTTCTTGAGGTTGTCATCTTTCTCTTTCTTGAATTTGTTTAGCTCCAATGAAATTTTCACATCCTCATCTTTTTGAGCTTCTTCGATATCCTCTTTCAGATATTTATATTCAAGCGAGTTTTTAATGCGTGCCTCATGCAGTGTTTCTAATTTTTTGTCAACAGCACTTAAATCTGCTACTTTCTTGAAGTTGCTCGATTTGATTTGATCCCAAGGAAGTGCTGATTTTTCGGAGCTCTCGCCAAATTTCTCTGCAGAGAATTGAGACGGGAATACGATATCAGGTGTAACACCTTTATGTTGCGTGCTGCTGCCATTTACACGGTAGAATTTACCCAATGTGATGTTGATCTGTCCATATTGCGGTGCACCTTCTGGGGTATCCGGATCTTTTTCTCCTGACGCTTTTAACAACAGGCGGCTGGTCGGACTGATAACACGTGACATATCAATTGCCGATTGCACGGTTCCTTTACCATAACTTTGAGAGCCTAAAATGATACCTCTGCCATAATCTTGGATAGCACCGGCAAAGATTTCAGAAGCCGAAGCCGAGAAACGGTTGATCATGATGCCCAATGGACCATCCCAGAATACGCCTGCGTTTTTATCTTCTTCGACGTCGATGTTATTCTTTGTGTCTCTTACTTGTACAACAGGACCTTTATCGATAAATAAACCTGTTAAATCAATGGCTTCCGGTAAGGATCCACCACCATTGAATCGCAAGTCGATGACCACAGCATCTACTTTTTCTTGTTTCAAGGTATCTAAGATTAACCTAACGTCCCTTGTTGTGCTCTTATAGTTTGGATCGCGTCTTCTGTAAGCGTCAAAATCCATGTAGAACTTCGGAATATTGATGATACCCACTTTGTACATTTTTCCATCGGCACCTTTGACGTTCATGATCTCTTTCTTCGCAGATTCTTCTTCAACGACGATTTTCTCACGTACTAAAGATACAATGCGCGGATGAGAGTTCATGGGCTGACCAGCAGGTATAATTTTAAGGCGAACAATTGTTCCTTTTGGCCCTTTGATTTTTGCTACAGCAGCATCAAGTCTCCAGCCAATAATATCTTCAAATTCACCATCTTTTCCTTGGGCTACCGCAATGATTTTGTCGTTGACATGAATGCTTTTGTCTTTGAATATTGGTCCACCCGGGATAATTTCGTTGATACTTATGGCTTCATTGTCTATCATGAGCCGAGCGCCAATTCCTTCAAACGTATTGGCCATTCCTTCATTGAATGCCTGTGCAAAGGATGGATTAAAATAAGAGGTATGCGGGTCAACAGCATCTGTCAATGCTTGCATGACCACCTGAAAGGCATCGTTTGCATTTGTTTTCTTGGCCTGTGAGATCAAATTGACATAGCGTTTCTTTAGTGTTTCCACCTGTTTGGTCTTCGCACTGTCGGTAGACTTGCCACTCGCGGTTTCCAAGTTGAGCAGATCGTATTTTACGCGTTTGCGCCATTGGTCGTTGGCCTCGTTTGCGGTTTTGAACCAGCCTAGTTTTTCACGGTTAGGTTGGTAATACTCGTCCTTGGTATAATCCTGTTTCTTATCGATTTCTGAAAGCGCATATTGCATTCTGTCCAGGTATCTCTTCGAATAGACATTAAAAATATGGAATGCCGCAGAAAGATCCCCATTTTTGATATCCTGCGCAAGATTGTTTCTGTACGCTTGAAATTCATCAATATCCGATTGAAGCAAGTAATTTTTTCCTTGATCCAAACTTTTGATCAGATTATCGTATATGATGCCCGATATCGAATCATTCATTTTGACCTTTTTGTAGCTCGCATTTTCCAATAATCCAGAGACTTCTTTAGCGATAATTTGATGTTGTGTGCTTGGTTTAAGCCCTCCATCATCAGGAAGTGCTACCCGTGGTTTTGAACCACAAGAAACAATGGATACAACAAAAAGTGCAAATATGAGTTTCCTAAACATATTTTCGACGGTTTTAATAATCATTTTTATTTAAAAAATATTCAGCTCTTATTGATAAGCGTGCTAAATTTAGTGAAATTCGTAGCACATTATCGCAGAATCTAAAAATTTATTTGATTTATCCTTCAATATTTACAAAAAGCTTAAAATCTCTTTGTAGACGGCTCTTTCAACAGACCACTAGAAGGGATAGATTGTTTTAAATGTTTCAATTGTACAATTCATTTTTTAACTGCGTATAGGCTTTGTAGGTCTGATCAGCAGATGGATAATCTTTTAGCACAAGATATACTTCACCAAGTTTGTCCAATATAGCCAGCGACAGTTGTTTATTATTTTCATCTGAAGCGAGTTCTGCCGCTTGCACAAATTCTTTGATCGCCACCTTATAATTACCATCTTTTTGCTTGGATGAGGCCAGCAAGTATTCGATTTCAGCGAGCTCGCTATTTAGTTTTTTTGCATTGGCCAAGTCGCGGGCCTGTAGCAGAAACCACTGAGCCTCGGTAAATTTATCTTGCTTAAAATAAATTTCAGCAAGCATTTCCCATGCAAAAATCTTCCCCTCATAGGCTTTGGCCTTATTGAGTAAAGGGATCGCACTGCGGATAATATTGTTTTCGGCAGTTTTATAATTTCCCTGACCGGCTCGTGCCATAGCAATTAGAAGCCAGGCGTTGGCTTGGTCTGCATAGCTTTTGCTCTTCATGGCATAGGTATGATAATTTTGTGCGCTCTCTTCAGCACGTACAAAGTCTCCACGATACAGCTGGAAATTGCTGATGTTCATATTAATGGTAGCAATATCATCCCTGTTATCGGTACGATTTGCCAAGGAAAGCGCCTGATATAGAAATTTTGAGGCATTGCTGCTATCGTTATTTTTAATTGAAAATAGGGCTGCTTCATTGGCAAGCGCATAGCCAGCAATCCAGTTTTCAGCTTTTATTTGCCTCTCTATAGCACTATCCCAGCTCTTTGCCGCAGTGGGCATGGGGTTCATCAAATATTTAAAATGGTCCACGTTATTGGTGCTCCGCAGTTGCAATAACAGTCGCTGGAGCAGAAGCTGCCTAGCAATTTCTTTGCTGAAAGACTTCTTGTCTGCATAATTGTCTGCTAGTATTTCATTGGCCGTTTTTGGAGGTGGTAAAAAATAGACCTCTGGACCGATACCTTTAAAGGAAGCATCGTATTGTTTTATTGCGCCAGTATAATCTTTGGCGGCATCCTGTGCGATTACCTGACATGGTATATTCATGAATGCAGTCAAAGCGGTAACTATAGCAATCCAGTATTTTGTCATTCTCATAAAATATTACGTTATTATTAACGTCTACATAAATTTAGCTAAAGGACATATTTGAGCAATCTACTCCTTCATTCGATAAACCTGTACGGTCGGTTATGCGCTGCCAAAAGCAATTTACATATATCATAGCGCAAATATGACGAAAAATTGTGTGAAAAAATGTTAAAGTAATAGCGAACGGCGAATGATGACCCTCAAAACTATGCGTGTGAAAGCTTGATGCTTATCGCTTTGCAGAACTCTTCATCGAAAAGTTTGGATGAATAAAGCTAAAATATTTAGTTGCTGTGCCGTTTAATTTTTAACTTTGTGTTATGGCGACACGAATTCCATTAGCAGAACGACTTAGACCGCGGCAATTGAGCGATTATGTAGGACAACAACATATTGTAGGTCCAGATGCAGTACTCTACCATGCGATCCAGCAAAAAAATATACCATCCATGATTCTGTGGGGCCCTCCGGGGGTCGGAAAAACAAGTTTGGCCTTGCTGATCGCAAGAGAACTCGACAGGCCGTTCTTTTCATTAAGTGCGATTCAGGCCGGGGTGAAAGATATTCGTGAAGTGATTGAAAAAGCTGAACGGCTGATGAACTTCAACCAGGATCAACCCATTTTATTTATTGATGAGATTCACCGTTTTTCCAAGTCGCAGCAAGATTCACTTTTAGGGGCTGTTGAACGTGGGCTGGTGACACTTATTGGTGCAACAACAGAAAACCCCTCGTTTGAAGTTATCTCCGCATTGCTCTCGCGTTGCCAAGTCTATGTATTGGAACATCTTTCGGAAGAAGATCTTATTGGATTGATCCAAAAAGCATTACATGAAGACGAATATTTACAGAAACAGGCAATTGTTGTCGAAGAATATGAGGCCTTGTTGCGGCTGTCTGGTGGCGACGCACGTAAATTGTTAAATGTACTCGAGCTGGTTGTCAATGCGGCAGTATTGCACAAAGAGCCAATTACAAATGCCTTTGTCCTGAAACAGGTACAGCAAAATATGGCCATTTATGATAAAGCGGGTGAACAGCATTACGATATTATTTCGGCTTTTATTAAATCCATCCGTGGGTCTGATCCGAATGCCGCAGTCTATTGGCTTGCACGGATGATCGAAGGGGGGGAGGATCCGTCCTTTATTGCACGAAGGTTGTTGATTTTGGCTTCTGAGGATATTGGCAATGCCAACCCCAATGCCCTGTTATTGGCCAACAATTGTTTTCAGGCTGTCAATGTTATTGGGTGGCCCGAATCACGTATCATTCTGTCGCAAACGGTGATCTATCTGGCGACTTCAGTTAAAAGCAACGCTTCCTATGAAGCAATCAATAAAGCGCAGGCCTTGGTGAAACAAACTGGTGATCTGTCTGTACCGCTGCATATCCGCAATGCGCCGACCAAATTGATGAAGGACTTAAATTATGGGGCCGAATACAAATATGCACATGCCTATCCTGGGAATTTTGTTGTTCAGGAATTTCTTCCCAAAGAAATCAGTGGCGTCAAATTGTATGAGCCCGGACAAAATTTGCAGGAGGAAAAACTAAGACAAAGTCTCCGGGACAAATGGAAGGAGAAATATAAATATTAAATCAATATGTTTGAAAAAAAACAGCCTTAGCAGGTATTTTTTAATTTTTTTTAAAACTATCTCGTACCTTTGCTTGTTATCATAACGTTTTTCAATAGGTAGTAAACACGCTGGCACTCCCCATGGTCAGCGTGTTTTTTTATTGCGGATCAACTTAAATTATTTATGTTTGTTTTACAAATGTTTCAACTATGAACTTAGCGCCTTTAAAACAAACAGGACGTCTGGCTATCCTAGCACTGACTGGACTTTTTGTCTTTTCTTGCAAAAAGGATACCCCTAAACCTGAGCCTGAGCCTGAACCCGAACCAGTGAAGCGTACCGAAGCGCAGCTGATCAAGGATGATATCTATAAGTATTATAAGTTATATTCACTTTGGGACAAATCCATTCCTGATTATACCAGTGATCCTTCTCAATTCACCGATAAATATGGCTCAGCAGATTTGGTGCTTGACGCATTGAAGAAGATGACTCCAGCACATGCTTCTTATTCAGGCGGTGTATTGGACCGGTTTTCCTATATGTTGGGGCTAGATGGTTATAATACCGGAACAACGGCTTCGGGCAGGCTTAAAATGGATACGAACGACGGGTATGGCATCTATGTGCAATTGGGAACTGAAGATGGGAAGACAGCACAGCCTATCATCTATTTTGTCGAGGGCGGATCGCCTGCCCAAAAAGCGGGTTTCAGACGGTCTGATTTTATTACAGCTGTCAACGGCGATTCCGACTATTCCATTGCTGTTACCTGTACAGCTACTGGCTGCAGCATTGATGATGCCAGTGCTCGGGACAAGATGATGAACAAACTGAATGCAGCCTTGGACGCGGGTACACTTAAACTGCAGGTTAAACATCAGGACGGGACAACGATGAGCGAAGATCTTACTTACGCCAATGGTTATACGATCAATCCAATTTATAAAGATGAGGTCTACACCTACAATGGCAGTAGTGTTGGTTATTTGGCCCTGTCTTCGTTTGAAGAGATTGGCAGCAGTGCGACCAACAAAAAGAATATGGACGATGCCTTTACGAAGTTTCAAACTGCCGGTATCAAGAGCCTGATTGTTGATCTGCGTTACAATGGAGGAGGTTACGTCGAATCCTCCGTGTATGTTGCCGATAAAATCGCTGGAACCATCGGTGCGGATAAGCGATTGATGTTGACCTATGATGTAAACGATTACATCAAAAATGATGCACAGCTCAGCAAGGAATTTGCAAATACCTATTTCAGTGGGAGCAGTAGTCTCAATCTGACTAAAGTTTACTTTCTTGTGAGCGAAGGTACTGCCTCAGCGGCAGAGATGTTGATCAATGTGCTCAAACCACATCTGACCGTCGAGGTGATCGCTTCGGGTAGCCGAACCTACGGTAAGCCTGTAGGATTTTTTGAAGAAGTGATTCGTAATAAAGTCTCCTTTTGGCCAGTATCCTTTATGCTCCGCAATTCAAAAGGTGTATCTGAGTATTGGGACGGACTTAGTCCCGATAAAAGTAATGTTGATGATTATGTTTTTGTCGACTTTGGTGATAAAAAGGAGACGATGCTGGCTACGGCATTGAATGATGCTTTGCCCGGTATCACAACTAAGGCTGCATTGAATACTGTGAGCAGCAAAAGCCGCAGAAGCATTAGCCAAGGGCTGGTCAATCCCCGTCCCGAGCGCGGCATGTTCAAGAAACGTTAAAACTTTCCTTCTTTGATGTATATAAAGGGTTATAATATTGGATTGTCATTTTTTCTTACCTTTGTTTGATTGAAAGAAGATTGAAATGGAAGTTGATTTAAGTTTTACAGCGATTGATTTTGAGACTGCCACTGCAAATCAAAACTCAGCTTGTGCAATAGGTTTGGTCGTGGTTGAAAAGGGGATTATTGTCGAGGAGTTTTATTCGCTGATCCAGCCACCACAAAACCAATATATGTGGCAAACCACCCGCGTTCATGGGATTAAACCTCGTGATACCGCTCAAGCGCCAACATTTAAGGAGCTTTTTAAAGATATAAAGCCCCTAATTTCCAATCGTATTATGGTTGCTCATAATGAACTTTTTGATCGAAATGTACTTCGTAAGACGATGGGATACTATAACTTGTCTTACGAGAGCTTAGGTTTGTCTAATCTGTGGGAATGTACATTTAAAATTTATCAAAGCAAGGGTTTTAAGCCAGCTCGTCTCAATGCGTGTTGTGACGTGATGGGAATAGCGCTTAATCATCACGAGGCACTTTCTGATGCCAGAGCATGTGCACAGCTTTTTTTGAGACATCGGTTGGAACAAGATAAATAAGTCATTATATTTGATTGCTAGGTTGTTTAGGCATACACTTTGCTGTTTAGCTAACAAACATTATTAATCATACATGATAAATACACCTTTAAAAGAGATTCGGGTCGGCATTACATTCAGTGCATTCGATCTATTACATGCTGGTCATATCAAAATGCTTGAAGATGCCAAGCGCCAATGCGATTATTTGATTTGTGGGTTGCAGACGGACCCTACCTTAGATCGTCCAGAAAAAAATAAACCTGTACAGACCGTCGTGGAACGCTATATCCAACTCAAGGGCTGCAAGTATGTGGACCAGATTGTACCTTATGCAACGGAGCAAGATTTGGAAGATGTTTTGCGTTCTTTTAAGATCGATGTGCGTATTGTTGGGGATGAATATCGGGAGAAAGAATTTACTGGACGTCAATACTGTGAAGAGCAAGGTATCCAACTTTATTTTAATAGTCGGGATCATCGTTTTTCTAGTTCGGGCCTGCGTCGTATTGTTGCAGAAAAGTCTGAACAATAATCAATTTTCAACATTTTATATTGAGGCAAACAGCCGGTTCTTTTAAGAAACCCTGCTGATTTTAACTGACAAATAAGTTTATTTTTAATGAAAATAGGTATTACATTTGGTGTATTTGACTTGTTGCATGCAGGCCATATTATGATGCTCGAAGAAGCAAAGCGGCATTGCGATTATTTGATTGTTGGATTGAATACAGATCCTTCTGATTTTTTTCCTGATAAAGCCAAACCTACGCAGACTATCGTAGAACGCTATATTCAATTGGAAGGCTGTCGTTATGTAGACGAAATTATACCTTATGAAACTGAGCAGGATCTGATTGATATGATCAAAGCCTTGCCAATCAATCTCCGGATTATTGGCGAAGAATATCGTGATAAGGATTTTTCAGGCAAAAAGTACTGTATAGAGGAAGGAATAGATATTTATTATAATAAGCGTACACATCGCTTTTCCAGCGCGCAGCTGCGTAAGGTAGTATTCGAAAAAGAAGCACAAAAAAACATAAAATGAGTAATATTATCCACGTCATTCTAACCGGAGGAGTCGGGAGCCGTCTGTGGCCACTCTCTCGTAAAAGTTATCCTAAGCAGTACTTATCCCTTTTTAAAGACGGTTCTCTTTTTGAAATGACTGTCAAACGAAATCAATCCCTATGCGGGCAGGTTATTGTTGTTGGCAATCGTGACAATCATGACTTAAGTAAGGAAGTGATGCAAACTCAAGGTATTGACTATACGGATATTGTTGAAGCTACTCCACGAAATACGGCTGCCGCTATTGCTTTTGCTGCTTTCGCAGCTCAGCCAGATGATATTTTGATCGTAACGCCTTCAGACCATGTTATAGTCGGTGATAAGGCTTATCAGGACGCTATCGGTGAAGGAATAGAAAAAGCAAATAAAGGCTATATTGTTACTTTTGGTATCAAACCAATACGGCCAGAGACAGGTTATGGCTATATCGAGTACAAAGATGATAAAGTATTGTCGTTTCGCGAAAAGCCCAATCAAGATACTGCTGAGGATTTTATCGAACGCGGAAACTTTTTATGGAACTCTGGGATGTTTTGCTTTCGGGCAGATACGTTCCTTTCCGAATTACAGACTTTTGAGCCAAAGGTTTATGCTACCGCCCTGGCGGCATGGCAGCATCGCCAGGAAGGTGAACTAGATTTAGATCTTTCCAAAGAAATTCCATCCATCTCCGTTGATTACGCCGTTATGGAACGCTCAAAGAAAATTCGAGTAGTGGCGACGGCTTTTGAGTGGTCTGATTTAGGATCCTTTGAATCCATGTATGATTATCTTCAGACTACAGGGCACCCTGTTGATGAAAATGGTAATATGGTCATTGGTACCGATATTTACACTGCATTTGTAGGTCTTAAAAATGCGATTTTAGTCTATACTAAGGACGCTGTTTTGGTGCTCCAGAAGGAAAAATCACAAGATGTTAAAAAAATCTACAATACCTTGGAAAGACACCAATCTAAACTGATTGATTAGTATAATATTCTCTTTTCCCCATCCGAATTAAATTTGGATGAATAATATTATGCTAGAAGCGATTAAAAAGGCTCAAAACTCATCCGAGTTTTGAGCCTTTTTTGATATAAAATACCTATATTTGGTTCTATTATATACTAACCAAATATGTCTTTAAGTTTTTATTGGAAAGAGAGCTGCATAAAACGGCCACCTATTAGAGGTATTATGGAGATTGGCATGACCGCGATACTCCTTTTGAAGATAGCCGATTCGGCAAACGCTACGCAATTAAATCACCATGTTAAACCTAATATCCTATCCATTTCGAGTAAAGCAACTTTTTCAAAAATTTCAGGAACAGTTGTCGATGGTTCGGGTCGTCCGGTTATAGGCGCTTCAGTACGTGTAAAAGGTAGCAATCGGACTGTATCGACCAATGAAGAGGGATTCTTCTCGATTGAAGGGAATAATGGGGAAGAATTAGAGGTATCTCATGTTGCTTTTTTAACGAAAGTGGTTCGTGTGGGATCGGGAATTCAAATGACCATCGTATTGGATGCAAATAGCAATACGATTGGGGAAGTAGTCGTCACTGGATATACGGATTATAAAAAAGGCAAGAGCCCAAGTGCCACAACGCAAGTTAATGCCAAAGATATTAATAACGTTCCGATGAGTACGCTCGATCAAGTGCTGCAAGGTAAGGTGGCAGGAATGAGCGTTATATCGAGTTCGGGACAGCCAGGACAATCGGCCTCGGTGGTCATAAGAGGAGTCGGATCAATCAATGGAACCACTACTCCTTTGTACATTTTGGACGGAGTTCCAATAGAGGCTGGGTATTTTCAGACGATCAATCCCCAAGATATTGAACATGTCAATGTGCTGAAAGACGCTTCTGCCAAATCGCTCTACGGATCCCGAGGTTCTAACGGCGTTATTCTAATTACGACAAAAAAAGGCAAGAAAGGACTTTTAAGTATAAATTATGGCGCCCAATACGGGGTGTCTACTCTTACACAGCCCTCTTTCGAAATGATGGATAGTAGGGAACGTCTTCGTTTCGAAGAAGAGGTAGGCTTGGAGACAGGTAGAAACATTGGTGCAGGCTGGAGTCTTTCGCCTAAAAATCCGGCTTATGGTCTTAAACCGGCATCATGGCAAAAAGATGCCGACCATGCACTAGACAGTCTATCTCATGTAAATACTAATTGGCGCGATATTTTTTTCCAGGATGCCAATTTTATGGAGCAGCAATTAAGCCTCAGCGGAGGAAATGAAAATATCCAGACCTACAATTCCTTGAGTTACTGGACCGAAGATGGTATTGTAAAACAGACAGGCCTGAAGAGATATACGTTACGAAGCAATACAAGCTTTAATTATGGCCGATTTACTGCTGGGGTAAATCTAAGTTTAGGTTATTCTAACTCTCGTTTCACCTATAACGAAGGTGGTACTAGTGTAGGTACGCCGATGGCCTCCGTTTATTATGCATTGCCTTATGAGTATCCCTATACAGCGGATGGGGTTTTTCATGTTGACGAATCCTATCAAACGTTTTATGATACGAGAGAAGGTAGCCGCGGCGTTGATGTGCTTTTCGGTACGTCAGACAAAACTAACCAATTTAAATCGATTTTTGGGTTAAATATGGCCTATGAAATCCTTGATGGTTTGAAGATTAGCACACGGGCAGGAGTAGATTTCAGAAATTCTGAAGATCAGGTTTTTATCAATCCACTATCTTATATTGGTAAAAATCAATCTGGAAAAAAAGGATCTTTTGGCGAAGGTTACCGAAGAAATTATAATCTTGTATCGACCTCGGGGATCACCTATCAAAAAACGATTGGTCCGCATGAGTTTGAAGTATCGGGTTTTTTCGAATACATACAGAATAACGCGCGCTCCTTCAGTTACCGAGGGTATGGTTTGGACGACCGTCTTCCTGAGTCGCCGGCATCCATTACTGTAAGTAGCTCTTTCATACCGCGTTTATCGGGTAGTCGTTACGCAAGTGCCCTCTTGTCTTATATGGGGACAGGCCGTTACAGCTATGATAATAAATATACACTAACAGGTAGTTATCGGTATGATGGTGCTTCATTAGCTTCTGTTCCGCTCAAAAATCGCTGGCATGGCTTTTATTCTTTGGGCGCTGCATGGGATTTGAAGCAAGAGGCCTTTTTACATGATAATGATTTTATCCCTGTATTACGTTTTAGAGCCAGTTACGGCCAGACGGCCAGTCCACTTGGCTCAACCTTCAATCATATGTCGCTCTATGATGTTACTGAAACCTACGGTGGACTTCAAGCCATAAAGCCTTCCAATCTTTCCAATCCAGATTTTGATTGGGAATATGTGGATGAGTTTAACGCTGGGGCAGACTTGACTCTTTTTCGGGGCAAAAGGCTTAATATTACCTTGGATATCTACGATAAGGTGACAAAAAATATGTTTATCAACCAACCTCCTTCAGCTACAGCTGGCGCAGGATCAGGAGAAACAATTCCTTTGAGTACAGGAAAAATGGGTAATAAAGGGATAGAGTTTGCACTGAACGGCGATGTTATAAAAAGTAGAAATTTTACTTGGAATATAGGTTTGAACGGGGCATATAATCAAAATAGAATTTTGCGTGTCAACGATGTACTAGATGAGTTAGCTGAAGGCGATACGCGAATTATCAAGGTGGGACTTCCATACGGTACTTATTATGCGACGCGATGGGCAGGTGTAGATCCTGCTAGTGGGGAAGCGCAGTATTATAATCGGGATGGATCGATCAGCAATGTCTATAATGCAGAAGGACAAGCTGTACCTTTATCCGCTAATTTGTTTCCTAAATTTACGGGCGGTATCACAAGTTCGCTCCGCTGGAAGGATTTTACACTTAGTACACTATTCTCATTTGTAAGCGGTGTAGATAGGTGGAATAATATTGATTTTTACAATGAAAATCAGGCCTATATGACCAGTAATCAGAGTAAACGTATGCTGTACGAACGCTGGAAGAAGCCTGGTGATATCGCCGAATTGCAACGCATTGATATCCCGCGTAATTTTACCTCGAAGGATGTTCAAGATGCATCATTTTTGCGCTTAAGGAATTTGCAGCTAAATTATAATGTGCCGCTTTCCATATTTGGTAAGACTGTCTTTAAGTCGGCTACACTTTTCGTTCAGGGACAAAACCTGCTCACATGGACGACATGGCGTGGTCTTGATCCTGAGAATAATCGACAATATGGTCGATTCGAATATCCTAATGCACGTAAATATACTGCTGGAATCAATGTTAATTTTTAGCAAAGCAGCCTACTTATAAAATTTTGACACTTATGTACATCAAGAATATAATTACTTTAATTGTCATTGCCGGATGTTTTATGCAATCCTGTAATAAGTTGGATTTACCTCCGACAGACAATATCGACGCCAGCAAGGCTTTTCGTAATCTAGAAGATATCAATATGGGGGTATTAGGGGCTTACGCGCCCCTCAATTCATCCCTTATTGAGGCGGTAGCTGTCGTTTCTGACGAGGCCATGTTACCCACTGAAAATACCGTTTCAAATACAGCTTCGCATCGGTGGATCTATGATTCGTCATCTGGTTCAGTTACCACATCATTTTATGATTTTTACATGCCTATTGCCCGTGCCAATCGCGTGTTAGAAGCATTACCCAATATCTCCGTTGTCGCATCAGATCAAAATCTTCGCGATCAATATGCGGGCGAGCTTTATGCGTTGCGGGCTTATTGCCATTTCGAACTTCTTCGTGCCTATGCTTCCTCCTATGATCCCGAAGGGTTGGGGATTCCTTATATGAAAAGATACGAAGTAATATCTCCGGCACGACCAACTGTAAAGAGCAATTTTGAAGATATATTTGCAGATCTTGAACGAGCTAAGGAACTTGTTCCGGCAAGTTTTTCAGACAATAGTCGGATCAGCAAAGTTGCCATCTCTGCCATTCAGGCTCGCGTATCTTTGTATGCTAAGCGCTGGAATGACGCTTTTAATTTTGCATCAGAGGCTATTGCAGGAGAGCCGTTGGCTTCAAAAGCTGATTTTGCCAAAATCTGGAAAGATGAAAGTCAAGCTGAAGTGATTTGGAAATTACCTCGCATCATAGGTGATTCCCGCATAGGAGCAGCATTCTATCGTGAAACAGGCGATATAGTACTGTATGCGCCCTCCTTTAAATTGATTGATCAGTTTGGTACATCGATACAGCGTGCAGAAGACGTTCGCTTTGTTAATTATATTCGTTTCGATGCATCGCGTCCGACAGGTAAATCGCAATATGCTGTGCAAAAATATGAAGGCAATAAATCAGGTAATCGGGGCCTGGCAGATATAAAATTGCTGCGTACAGGTGAAATGTATCTCATACGGGCTGAGGCATCTCTCGAAGTAAGTAATGATGCGGTGGCCTTGTCCGCCGCATCAAAAGATCTTAACGATCTCAGGGCTGCCCGGATTAGTAACTATATTTCCCAGGTTTATACCGACAAGGCGACCTTATTGCAAGCGATTTATAATGAAAGATTTAAAGAATTAGCTTATGAAGGACATCGTTTCTTTGATCTTAAGCGTAGAAATCTTCCTGTTGAGCGTACGAATCAAGATGCTGTCAATACCTCAGGTGCGCTAAAGTTATTGCCTACAGCAGCACAATATTGCTTTCCAATTCCGCTGGACGAAATGAAAGTGAACAAGAATATGAAACAAAATCCAAATTACGGAGATAAATAGAAGACAAGATGAAGAAGACAGGTTATTTGTTGTTCGCAGTGCTACTTTACATTTCTTGTAGCAAAGATAATACGCCGAACCCATTCGATCCGAATGCGCCTAAACCAAAACCGGTAGCCTCGCGTGCGGCTTCTATAGGTATAATTGGCGATACAACAGATGTGAAGACCACAACCAAGAGTGGTATTGTGATTATGGGGGGCGGCACCGACGTGGATGCCGCATTGAAGTGGATGATCGAGCGCTCCGGGGGCGGTAATGTTGTGGTATTGCGATCTACGGGAACGGATGCTTATAACGCTTATATAAAGGCGCTAGGCGCTGTGCAGTCCGTAGAAACCCTAAAAATTGATTCCCGTAAATTGGCGGATGATCCTGCTGTAGCCCATGTAATCCGCAATGCCGAATTGTTATTTATTGCCGGAGGAGATCAAGCCGATTATGTGGGGTATTGGAAAGGAACCAAGGTGATGGCGGCGATCAACTATTTGCTGAACGAGAAGAAAATTCCTGTGGGCGGAACTAGTGCCGGTGCCGCTATTTTAGGTAATTATTATTTTGGTGCCGAGTATGGCGCGTTGGAATCTTCCGAGGCACTTGCCAATCCTTATTCGCCGAAAGTAAATTTAGGTAAAGATGATTTCCTCAAAGTGCCTTTTTTACAGACTTGCATTACCGACCAACATTTTACCCAACGAAACAGAGAAGGACGTAGCACAGTATTTTTGGCGCGTATTATGAAAGATTGGGGAATTGCAGCAAGAGGCATTGCTGTAGATGAGCGTACGGCAGTTTGTGTTGATGAAAATGGTGTAGCAGAAATATTAGGGACTAATAAAGCCTTCTTTTTTAAGGCAGATGCATCCAAAAAACCTGAAATATTAGCATCGAACCAAGCTGTGACGTGGAATCAATCTGGTAAAGCTCTTCAAGTATGGTCTATTTCGGCTGGTACCAGTAGTTCAAAATTCAATATGCTCACTTTTGAACCCCAGGTTACTGCCGGAGCAGAGCCCTTTTGGTGGTCGATTGTAAATGGCGTTTGGAGTCAACGTGCTCGTTAATAAAAGTAATAAAAATGAAAAAATTATTTAAAATTATCATTTTATCGGTGAATGTCCTGTTGCTTTCGTCGTGCAACAGTCATAAGGATGTACAGGATTCGACCAAATATATGCTGGTCATTCATGGCGGAGCCGGTACGATAGAGAAGAAATTTATGACACCCGAGAAAGAGGAGGCTTATACGTTAGCACTCACAGCGGCTTTGCAAAAGGGATATGAGCAGATAAAGGCAGGTAAAACATCTTTGGATGCCGTCGAGGCAGCAATCAATGTATTGGAAGATTGTCCTTTATTCAACGCGGGGAGAGGTGCTGTTTTTACACATGATGGCAAAAATGAGTTGGATGCATCCATTATGGATGGAAAAACCTTGAAAGCAGGTGCTGTGGCGGGTGTGACGACGATCAAAAATCCGATCAATGCGGCCCGTGCGGTAATGGAAAAGTCAGCACACGTGATGATGATAGGCCGTGGCGCTGAATTATTCGCCATGGAAAACGGGTGTGACACCGCATCAGCAGCCTATTTTTTTACGCAGGAGCGCTGGGATCAGCTACAGCGAACCAAACGTGAAGAGGAAACCGGGCGTGCGGCCTATACCGAGTCCGAGATCCGAGCGAACCGTATCGCCGGTATCTCCGAGCTGGATAAAAAATTTGGAACTGTCGGCGCGGTTGCTTTGGACAAAATGGGTAATCTCGCTGCGGGGACTTCAACTGGAGGGATGACCAATAAACGTTATGGACGAGTGGGTGATTCGCCTATTATCGGCGGGGGTACGTATTGCAACAATCAGACTGCGGGAATCTCCTGCACGGGTTGGGGAGAATTTTATATCCGGGAAGTCGCGGCCCACCGGGTGTCATCTTTGATTGAGTTAAAAAAGATGTCAGTAGAGCAGGCCGTGAAGCAGGTCATTGATGAAATCGGAAAAATGGGTGGTGATGGCGGTATCATCAGTTTAGATAAATTAGGGAATGTAGCGATGGAGTTCAATACCTCAGGAATGTATCGAGGTACGGTGGACGAGCATGGGAAAATTTCCGTTCATATATATAAATAACAAGCGCAGGATGATGAAAAAATATATTTTATTGACCACTTTGGTCCTGGCAACAATGATGGCTTTCTGTCAATCTGCCGGTAAACTCTTTATCATAGGTGGTGGAGACCGTTCGGAGGCACTTATGAACGAATTGGTTCAAGCGTCAAATTTGCAACCAACAGATTACATTGTTGTATTACCAATGGCGACCAGTGTGCCCGAAGAGTCCTTTGCCTTCGTGCGAAAGCAACTTTCGCAGCACTGTAGCAATCCTGTTGTCAGTTTCGATTTTACCAAAGAGCAGGCCAATCAGCATCAATCCTGGATAGACTCTGTTAAGTTTGCGAAGTTGATTTATATCACCGGAGGTGACCAGAATAAATTTATGGATATTGTCAGAGGCTCAAGATTATATGAGGCGATGCATCAAGCCTATTCCGGAGGAGCCACGATTTCAGGTACAAGCGCCGGTGCGGCGGTGATGTCGGCGGTAATGATTACAGGTGAGCAGCGGGGAGAAAGAGAGGGAAGTAATTTGAAATCGGTAAAAAGGAATACAGTCGTTACGGCTGAAGGGATGGGATTTTTAAGAAATTCGATTATTGATCAGCATTTTATTATTCGCAGTCGATACAATAGGCTGTTGAGTGTATTGAGCGATCATCCTAAGAAAATGTTAATTGGAATCGACGAATCGACAGCGCTGGTGATTCATAATAATATCGCTCGTGTAGTAGGTGATAGTCAGGTTGTTGTGGTTTCGGATCCCCAAAAGATAAAGGTTTTTTCCAGCGAAAAAGTCGAATTTAAGAAGGCTAAAATAGCATTACTTGGTCCAGGTCAGACATTTAATATAAGATAGTTGTAAACTAAACGACCCTAGAAATAAAAAATGAATTTATTAAAACGAACATTACCGATTCTATTGATCCTGTTGCTGGCAATGATCGGTTGTAAAAGCGATAAGTACAATTTCGATGAACTTTCACCTACTGTAAGAAGCTATTTTACCCTCAATGGGACAGCATTAAATATTAATGAAGCCATTACATTTAGCAACAAATCTGAGCATGCAGAAGTCTACAATTGGGATTTTGGAGATGGTACAAGTTCGACGGAGCAGCGTCCTTCAAAGATCTACACACAACCGGGTGTATACACGATCAAATTGAAGGCAATCGGACCTGGCGGAACAGGTAATTATGCGGTTGATGTTACTATTATCGATCCCAATGCCATTATCGATACCGACAAAGAACTATTTTTTATAGAATATGGAAGCAAATTGCTCCGCAGGCTATCCTTGGTTCCGGGCTCTGCCGCAGAGACTGTCGTAAGTTTGGATGGGAAGCAAGGGCATGGTATGGCATATGATGCTGTCAACGAAAAGATATATTATTGTGACTTTCAGACCAGCAATTCTGGGAAGATCTATCGCATGAACACCGACGGAACAAAGTCCGAATTGTTGTTGACCGGTTTGGGCTCACCTTATGGAGTTGCCCTCAATCTGGCGGACAATAAAATGTATATCGCTGATGGGAATAATATCTCGAGGGCGAATTTGGATGGTAGCAATTACGAAAAGGAATTTATTAAAGTTACGAGTGGAGCAATGCGTGCAGTGGGATTCAATACCAAGACCAAGCTCATTTACTATTACGATGTCAATGCTGAAAATATGCATGTAGCGAAAGCCGACGGCACTGGCTCGGCTATATTTATTCCTGGAGCCTATGGTTATGGCATGTATATCGATGAAGAAAACGAGAAGATCTATTATGACGACCGAAACTCGGGTGGGCTCATGCGTGCTAATTTGGATGGGTCAGGCAAATTTAAGGTGGCTGCATTCTCGGGTAACAGAGGAGGATCTGGTGTAGCTGTTGATACACATGCTAAAAAAGTCTATTGGTCTGAAACAAACAATGGTCTTATTAAACGGGCGAATTTGGATGGTACAGAAATTGAAATGGTACTTTCGGGTGTTAATAATCCCCGTGGTATGTTTATTAAATAAATAATAATAATTTAACATCAGGATTTGTTAATCCCTATCTATATGAGTACTTTTGTTGCTCAATAAAGCTATCCAATGTTAGAAACGCTTATTACTTCTAAGACACGATTGAAGTTGCTGATCAAATTTTTTGTGTCGGCAACAAACAGCGCACATCTACGAGGTTTAGCGGAAGAGTTTCAGGAATCGACCAATGCCATTCGAAAGGAGCTTAATCAACTTTCAGAAGCAGGTTATCTTGAACGTAAAACTGAGAAGAATAAGATCATTTATAGTGCCAATACAGCGCATTCGCTGTTCAAGCCGCTTCAGCATCTTATTCATACGTTTTTAGGGATTGATCAATTGGTTGAACAAGTATTGGATCAGGCAGGTCATATCCGAGAGGTAAGTCTACTAGGCGACTATGCCAAAGGCATTGACAGTGGAACTATTGAGGTACTTATTTTAGGTGATCATATAAATGAGGCATACTTATTGCTGTTAGCGGAGAGAATTGAAAAACATCTCAGTAAAAAGGTGTGTATCTATTTTAATAAAACTTACGACGAACAAAAGATTAAACTTTATTTGAATAACGATTTAATAAATTAAAAGATTTTAAGCTGTATGAATAAAACAATTATCATTACCGGCGGAGCCGGATTTATAGGTTCCCATGTGGTACGTGAGTTTGTTAACAAGTATCCTGAATATCATATCATCAATCTGGACGCCTTGACCTATGCCGGGAATTTAGAAAATTTAACGGATATCGAAGCTAAACCCAATTATCAGTTTATAAAAGCCGATATTACCGATGCCAGTCTGATTTTTGATATTTTCCGTCAGTACCAGCCTGATGGCATTATTCATTTGGCTGCAGAATCTCATGTCGATCGTTCGATTTCCGATCCGACCGCCTTTGTGATGACGAATGTGATTGGCACGGTTAATTTATTAAATGCAGTGAAAGAGATCTGGAAGGATAATTATGAAGGGAAACGTTTTCATCATGTTTCTACCGATGAAGTCTTCGGCGCACTAGGTGCAACAGGATTATTTACGGAAGAGACCAAATACGATCCACATTCGCCTTATTCTGCTTCGAAAGCTTCTTCCGACCATTTTGTACGTGCCTATCACGATACCTATGGTCTACCAATCGTGTTAACCAATTGTTCGAATAACTATGGACCAAATCATTTTCCAGAGAAATTGATCCCCTTGTGTATTCATAATATTTTAAACAATAAACCTTTGCCTATTTATGGTGATGGGAAATATACGCGTGATTGGCTGTTTGTTATTGATCATGCCAAAGCGATCGATTTGGTCTACCATAATGGTCAAAACGGCGGCTCCTATAATGTAGGTGGATTTAACGAATGGCAAAATATAGATTTGGTCAGGGAACTATGTAAGCAAGTTGATGAAAAATTGGGGCGCCCAGTCGGGACTGCTGCTGAGCTTATTACCTTTGTGAAAGATCGACCAGGCCACGATTTACGCTATGCCATTGATGCCAGCAAGATTAACCAGGAATTGGGTTATCAGCCCTCAGTAACCTTTGAGCAGGGGCTTTCCATCACCATCGATTGGTTTTTAAATAATCAGGAATGGCTAGATCGCGTTACTTCAGGCGACTACCAAAATTATTACGCAAATCAATATAATTAATCTATCCGATGAAAGTAACAGAAACAAAATTAAAAGGCTGTTTTATTTTGGAACCGGCCAAATATGGCGATTCAAGAGGGTATTTTATGGAAAGTTTTAATGAGAAAACTTTCAATGAGCTGACGGGTACAAATACCCATTTTGTGCAGGATAATCAGTCCTATTCAACACGTGGTGTTTTGCGAGGGCTACATGCACAGGCAGGTGAACATGCTCAGGCGAAATTGGTACGAGTGCTGCAAGGAGAAGTGATTGATGTTGCGGTGGATGTAAGATCTAATTCGGATACTTTTGGTCAATATGTGGCCGTTAACTTATCGTCGGACAATAACTTACAGTTATTTGTTCCACGTGGATTTTTGCATGGTTTTGTGGTGTTAAGCGAGACGGCGACGTTCTTTTATAAATGTGACAATTTTTATCATAAAGAGTCCGAGTGCGGAGTACATCCTTTGGATACGGATTTGGCTGTAGATTGGCAGATTTCAGTTGGTGAAATGATTCTATCAGAGAAAGATCAATCAGCCCCCACTTTTAAAGAGGTTTTTAGTCTATGAGAATCGTTGTTACAGGGGCCAATGGTCAGCTTGGATCAGAACTGCGAGATCTTCTAGCCGGACAGACGAGTAGAGACTGTTTTTTCTTGGATCGTAAGCAACTGCCTTTAGAGCAAACGCTTATTATACAGGATATCTTGGCACAATATCAACCCGATATTATTATTCATGCCGCAGCCTATACAGCTGTCGATAAGGCTGAATCAGAGCCTGAGTTGGCCGATCGGATTAATCATCTGGCTAGTGAGGAGATCGCACAATATTGTCGTATTCATGGCTCAAAATTGATAGCTATTTCGACAGACTATGTTTTTGATGGGAACTCAGCTGTCGCACTGGCTGAAGATGCGCCAGTTGATCCAGTTAATGTTTATGGGCTCACCAAGCTAAAGGGAGAGCAAGCTATTCAAAAATGGCTTCCAGAGGGTATTATTATTCGCACATCTTGGGTATATTCGACCTATGGCAATAATTTTGTGAAAACCATGTTGCGTTTAATGGGCGAGCGCGAAGAGATTTCTGTTATCAATGATCAGATTGGGTCGCCTACTTATGCAAAAGATTTAGCCGATGCTATCTTGGCTATTATTGACTCAGGTGTATGGGAAGGTGGTATCTATCATTTTAGCAACGAAGGAGAGATTTCATGGTATGACTTTGCTGTTGCAATTCGGGACTTGGAAAGTTTATCTTGTAAAATCAACCCAATTCCGACGACACAATATCCTACACCTGCGCGAAGACCTCATTATTCCTTATTGGATAAATCAAAAATTAAAAATACGTTCAGCATTTCTGTTCCTTCTTGGAAAGACAGTTTGAAAATAATGTTGCAAAAATTATAATAGTTAGTACATTATGAAAGGAATTATATTAGCCGGAGGATCCGGTACACGTTTACATCCATTGACTTTAGCCGTGTCTAAACAGTTGATGCCCGTGTACGACAAACCCATGATCTATTATCCATTGTCGACATTAATGTTGGCAGGAATCAACGAGATCTTAATTATTTCCACGCCACAGGATTTGCCGAATTTTCAAAAATTGTTGGGTGATGGATCGCAAATAGGCTGTAAGTTTTCGTATAAAGAGCAACCCAGTCCAGATGGTTTGGCACAAGCTTTTATTTTGGGTGAAGAGTTTATCGGAGATGACAAAGTAGCCCTTATTTTAGGAGACAATATCTTTTATTCTTCGGGGATGTCTAAGTTATTGCAAGACTCATCAGATCCCGATGGCGGCGTTGTTTTTGCCTATCAGGTTTCCGATCCTGAACGGTATGGTGTGGTTGAGTTTGATCAGGATAATAAAGTTGTTTCTATAGAAGAAAAACCGAAAGAGCCTAAATCCAATTATGCGGTGCCAGGATTGTACTTCTATGACAATGATGTTGTGGAAATTGCAAAAAATATCAAACCTTCTTTACGCGGCGAGTTGGAAATAACAGATATCAATGAAGAGTATTTAAAAAGAGGAAAGTTAAAAGTTGGTGTTTTTAATCGAGGGACAGCTTGGCTGGATACGGGTACAATCAATTCGTTGATGCAGGCAGGGCAGTTTGTGCATGTCATTGAGGAGCGTCAAGGCATGAAAATTGGGGCGATTGAAGAGGTGGCTTATCGCATGGGATATATTGATCAGCAGCAATTGCAGAAGATTGCGGAACCTTTGCGCAAGAGTGGGTATGGAGAGTATTTATTGAAAATTAAAAAATAATTCTAGGCAGTTTATGAAAGGCGAAGCTTCTAGAACATCTAAGAGTCTGAAAAATGCAAGATATGCGATCTTGTTTTATTTTCTTTATCTTTTCTTGCAGTTTTTTTCCAGAAAGGTTTTTTTAGATAAATTAGGGGCAGAATTACTTGGTCTAAATACGACAATAGCAAATATTTTAAGTTTTTTAAATTTAGCGGAATTGGGGGTTGCAGCAGCGGTTTCTTTTAGCTTATATAAACCGTTGCTGGATCGTAATGAAAATGAAATAAACAATATCATGTCCATACAGGGCTGGCTTTATCGAAAAGTAGCCCGAGTTGTTCTTGTTGTAGCATTGTTTTTGCTCCTAGCTATTCCCTTTATATTCCGTAATACGTCTGTTTCGTTGGGAATTATTTATGCAACTTTTCTGATCTCTTTGGCAGGAGTTATTTTCAGTTATCTAGTAAATTATACGCAAATTCTTTTGGTTGCTGACCAGCGGGAATACAAAGTTAATAGTATCACCCAAGGTGCAAGAATTCTCAAGATTATACTACAGATTATAGCGGTTTACTATTTTCAGAATGGTTATATATTATGGCTGACATTGGAATTGATTTTTTCTGTTCTAACAGCCTATTTTTTACATAGGATTGTCTTTAAGACCTATCCTTGGTTAAAGATCCAAGTTGCAGAGGGGAGTTCCTTGAGAGAAAAGTACCCACATATTATCGCTAAGACAAAGCAATTGATCTTCCATCAACTTTCACAGTTCATTTTAAATCAGACCACGCCGATTATTATTTTTAGTATTTTGTCTTTGACTACAGTTGCTATTTATGGTAATTATATGTTAATTGTAAATGGTATTTTGTTGTTTATCAATGCTATGTTTTCGGGAGCACAGGCTGGAATCGGAAATTTGGTAGCTGAAAATAATAAAGGTAAAATTTTAGCTTTTTTTGGAGAATTTGCGGTTTTAAAATATTGGATAGTTTCAGTGATCTGTTTTGTCATGATATTTCAGACGCAAGGTTTTATAGCGTTATGGGTGGGGGAAAAATATGTGTTGCCAATGATAGACTTATATTTATTAGTTGCCTATTTGTTCATTTTAGTAGTCCGGGTGACAGATGGATTTATTTATGCCTATGGTCTGTTTCAGGATGTTTGGGCCCAAATACTGGAAATGTTCTTAAATCTTGGATTATCAACATTTTTGGGTTTTAAATTTGGTCTTACGGGGATTTTGGCTGGAATATTGATAAGTCAATTTTTATTAATGATGTGTTGGAAGCCATATTTTCTTTTTAAATTTGGAATAAGAGAAAGTTTTGCAATTTATTTGAAAAAGATCTTTATATATGTTTTTTGCATTGTGCTATCTTTTTGTTTTAGCCGCTTGTTATATTTCTTTCTACCTTATTTTGACAATGTTAACTATTTTCAATGGGTCAAAAATGCACTATTATTATCGATTGCTTATCTCTTAGTCAGTATATTTGTATTTGCCAGTATCAGCAGTGATTTTCGTAAAGTAATAGTTAGAGTCAAAAATATAGTTTTATCAATAATGCAAAAAAACACGTGATATGTTGAAAAAAAATAGTTTGAAAGCTGCAAACGTTTTGTTGCTATTTATTTTTCTAACAAGTTTATTTGGATCTTTTTTTGGAGGGATACTTTTATTTATCTGCGCTAGTCTTTTATTTAAACGAGTCCCCATATCGTATTTCCTTTTCGTTGTTTTTGTGTTTTCTGTTGTTGCATTCACGCAGTTTACGACGACAACACAGGGCAATTACGATATCTTGCGATATTATATGTACTATAACTTGTTTGCCAATACTACTTTGAATGAATCTTGGTTGTTTATTCTTGATGCCGGGGATCCTTTCTTTCATATTTTGCAGTATGGTATCGCTCGGGTTTTTCCGACTGATCCACGGATGTTCAGTTTTATTTTATCATTTCTAAATGGTGGGCTCATTCTCTATGCGGCTTTAAATTTTAGGATTTATTCGATGAATACAGGAAGTAGAGAACTGGGGCTTGGAAATTTTTCCTTGTTATTTTGGTTTCTAGGTTTCTTTTTATTGATCAGTTTCCCAAATTATACAAATGTGTTGCGTCAGTATTTGGCGATGGTGCTGTTTTTTGTTGCGATTTCCAGAAAAGCAATAAATAAAAGTTCATGGCAATTTTTTGTACTTGCAGCACTAAGTCATTGGAGTATTCTCTTTTATATTCTTGTTTTTTTTCTCTTCATTTGGCTTAAAAACAAAGATCGTATGATTCTTACTATTTCTCCTTTTTTTGGTGTGATTTTACTCGTATTGTTGCCCGTGCTTCCTCTGACATTGAAGATGAAAGAATATCTTCTTGGAGAAGAGATATTAGGAATTGATAAGACCATGTTGTTGATCTGTTTGGTAGTACAAATTTTTTTAGTCTATATTTTAAGGCAAGTAAAGAGTGCAGATAAATATTTGTATATCTTGAGTTTAATGTCGCTCTCTTATGCCTTTCTCTTTTTATTTAATTCAACGATATCTACTCGACATTTCTATTTTTTAGGGATACTTTTGGTAATACTGTTTTTCGTAATCCAGAATAATCAAACGATATTGCTAAAAAATAAGGTAAATAGCTTTCTTTTGATGATGATATTCCTGTTATTCTCCTTTTATAACGTTAAAACGTTACTTTCCGGAAATTTTGAGTATCGGATTTTTAAAGACAGTCAATATATGAATTCGGTGATAGGTATTTTTGATACGGATTTCCCAGCAGAAATGATAAGATAGCTTATGATAACAGTAATTATTCCCTCTTATAACAGAGCACATTTATTGAAACGCACCATTCCAACATATTTACAAGAAGGTGTAAGTAAGGTAATATTGGTAGATGATTGTTCTACTGATGATACAGCTTCGGTAGTTAAGGATATGATGACTCAAATACCTGAATTAGAGTATGTTCGGTTGAGTGAAAATTCCAAGCAGGCCTTTGCAAAAAATGTTGGGATCAAAATGGTTGATACGCCTTGGATATATTTTGGCGATGACGATAGTATTTTATACGATAATTGTATACCAATCCTTTATCAGACTTGTTTAAAGAATCGGGCTGATATCTGTGGTGCTAAAGCTTTGTATATGGATCAAGAGGATGAAAATCTGGAATTCCGTGATGTGGTCAAAAAATATGATAATAATCTACCAAGGGGTAAAAAACTATGCGATTTAGAGCGATTGGAGGCAAATTTTATATATTCAGTAGAAAATCCGCAGGAGGTTCCTTTTGTGCATGCTTCGGCTTTGGTAAACACATCATTAGCAAGAAGTGTCATGTTTGATCCTAGATATTTAGGTAACGGTTATAGAGAGGAAACAGACTTTTTTGTACGTTGCTCTTTTTTGGATGCGAAAATTATGTTCAACTCTGACGCCGTACAAATTAATTTACCTCGAAATGTTTCCTCCGGAGGCTCACATGCTTCAGGTAGATTAGCTTGGTATAAATCGACAATTAAAAACAACCATAGGTTTTTAACGAAGAATTGGAAGCAGATTCAGAATAAATACCAGATCAGAAAACCGAAGCTTATTGTGGAGCTGCAATTTGTCTTTTTTTTGATTGTGGGTGCAATAAACAATATTTCAAAATCATTATGGAAAAGATAAACGGAAAAAAATGTTTTTTGGTATCCTACAATGGGTTGTCCAACTCAGGGGGCGTTGAGAAAGTTTGTTTTTATCTTAATAAGATAATGACAGACAAGGGTTACGACGTTATTGTTGTTGACAAAAATTTGATTGAAAAAACCAAATATGCAAAAATATTTATGGGTATTTTTGGAAAGCTTCACGTCATAGCATTTACTTTTTTTGCATCATTATTTATAAGGAATAATAGAAATAAAGGGGATGTGAAAATTGCTCATGGCTTTAATGCTCCTTTTTTCAAAAACGACTATCTCTTTATTCATGGTACATTGAAAGGATACTGTTTAAAAACTAAGACTAGAATAAGCTGGTCTCATCGCATTCTTTTTCAATTGGAGCGTATCGCTGTAAAAAATGCAGACAAGATACTTGCGGTATCCCAGAATGCTATCGACGAAGTGAAGCAATACTATACAAAGGCCGAAAGGCAATTTTTTGTTGTACATAATGGAGTAGATGACACCACTTTTTTACCTCTAAACGAAAAAAAAGGGAATACTTATATCAATGTGTTATATTGTGGAAGACTTGACGAAGGAAAGGGGCTTCAAAAACTTTTGGAATTGGCGAGGTTGGTTGAGAAAACTGAAAACTTTAAGTTTTCAATAGCTTGTAATAATTCAAATAATGCAGACTTGTTCGACGGCTTACAGAAAACCTTGATTTGTGTCGGTTTAAATCATGAAAATATTAATACCTTTTATAATTCTGGAGATATATTCTTTTTCCCTTCCCATTATGAAGGGTTTGAGATGGTAACATTAGAAGCACTGTCAGCAGGAATCCCGGTATTAGGCAATAATGTTGGAGCTGTTGGTGAACTTAAGAATAATAATGATCCTGGAGTAGACATAATTGATTTTGAAAATATCTTGCAACAAATAAAAACTATGATTGAGACTTACAAAGATAGAAGTACTTTTCTTCACGATTATTATAAAAATAGCTATGGTTTGGATTGTTATATAAATAAATTGAACAAAATAATAGTATAAATATGCCAAAGTTGCTTTATGTGGGTGAAGATATTGCAAGAATTGATTGTGGATCAGATTCAGTAAACAAGCGGAATATCGATATCTTGAAGAATATTTTTGGAGACCAATTTATTCTTACGCCATTAAAAAGGGGGAATTCAGTCAGTGATAAATTGAAGTTCTATATAGGCGGACTTGATTCAACGATTGAACGGCAGGTATTAAAACTATTGGTCAGTGATACTTCAATCCAGTTTGTTTTTATTAGCCAGTCGTTGGTGGGGCGGCTTGCGAAGGCAATAAAGCGGAAGGTCAAAAGGGATATTGTTATTATTTGTTTTTATCATAATATAGAAAAACATTATGCTAAAGAATTTTTAAAAACTTCAGGTTTGAGGCATTATCCCTTCTATATATGGGCTTCTTTTAATGAAAGTAGAGCTGTAAGATATTCCGATATTAACATTGTTTTAAATGAAAGAGATGGCCATGTTTTAGAATCTATTTATCAAAAAAGATACGATTTAATATTACCAGCTGGATACCGTGATCAATTTGAGCAATCTAGGGCATTGACCCATGCATTGGAACAGCCCATTTATCTTTTTGTGGGAACGGCATTTTTTGGTAATTTGGACGGTATAGAGTGGTTTATAGAAAATATATTACCCAATGTTGAAGGCAAATTAATTATAATTGGAAAGGGGATGGACGCTTATAAAGAGAAATATCATCATGAGCGGCTAGAAATATATGGTTTTATGGAAGACTTGTCTACATATTACTATAATGCTTCGTTGGTGATCGCACCGATATTTTCAGGTGGAGGAATGAAAACTAAAACGGCAGAGGCTTTGATGTATGGCAAGACTATTGTTGGTACAAAGGAGGCTTTTGAGGGATATGTGAGGGACGATCGTGCAATGATCGAATGTAATAAGGATAACTTTCTGAAAACGTTGCAACGGCTAGAGAAGAGTAGGATTTTTCCATTAAATGATTATTCTAGGGGTATCTTCGTTAATTATTACAGTAATGAAGCAATTGAATCTGCTTTAAAAGATAAGTTTAAAAATATAGATATAAAGTAATATTTTCAATCGATGTCAATAGATGTTTCAGTAGTCATTCCGATGTATAACTCGGAGGATACAATAGTGCGGGCTTTACAATCTGTTGTACAGCAAACATATCAAGGAAATGTAGAAATAATTGTAGTTAATGATGGGTCTCAAGACAATTCGGAGAATGAAGTAATAGCTTTTAAGCAAGCATATCCTCAGGTGGATTTAAAGTTGATCTCCCAGCCAAATGGAGGAGTATCTAAAGCTAGGAATACTGGATTAAGAAATATTTCAGGTGATTATATAGCTTTATTAGATTCGGATGATGCATGGCTTGAAGATAAACTTATAAAACAAATTAATATAATTAATTCTGATCATTCGATTGATTTTTTAGGAGGCTCATTTCATGGGTTTGGTTTCAAAAATAAGAAAGTGGGTGAGTTGGTTAAAATCAAATTCAAAGATCTATTGTTTAAGAATTATTTCCAACCTTCCACTATTATATTTAAAAAAGAGGTGTTAGATAGGATTGGTTTCTTTGATGAAACGCAAAGATACGCAGAGGAAGGTAATTATTTCATGAGAGTTGCCAATGCATTTAATTGTTTTTTTTTAAATGAAAATGTTATTATTTTCGGAGATGGAAAAGCTGGATTTGGTGAAAGTGGATTAAGTGCCAATTTAAAGGAAATGGAAAAAGGGGAATTAAAAAATCTTAAATTTGCATATAAGCAGGGCTGGATTAATCCTATTCTTTATATTTTTACAATTTGTTTTTCACTTTTAAAATACTTACGAAGAATTTTAATCGTTAAAATGAGATAAATGGATTTTCTAAAAAGGTACTCTGTTTTACAATTGCTTTCTCTAATTTATTGCAAAATAAGAACATTTTTTGTTTTTAAACATGCTCGGATCATTCGTTTCCCAATTGATGTGCGGGGGCGTAAATTTATTACTGTTGAAAGAGGCTTTACCACTGGTGTTGGATGTCGAATTGAAGCTTATCCTGAGACCGATAGTAAATCTTTATTTTTCGGTGAAAATTTTCAAATGAATGACTATGTTCATATAACTGCAATGAATACTGTGAAAATAGGTAAAAATGTTTTAGTGGCTAGCAAGGTTTATATTTCTGACTGTTCACATGGTAGTTATTCAGGAGATGAATTTGATTCATCTCCACAGTCAATACCTCATGAGAGAAAGCTTTTTGCTAAATCAGTAGTTATTGAGGATAATGTTTGGTTAGGTGAATTTGTTTCGGTATTACCGGGTGTCACGATTGGACAAGGTACTATTGTTGGCGCTAATTCTGTGGTTTCAAGGAGTTTGCCTTCAAATGTGATAGCTGTAGGGAGCCCTGCAAAACCAATTAAGAAATATAATTTTGATACTCAGAGGTGGGAAAGAATTTAAATAAATTTAATATTACTAATTACATATGAAAAATATACTTATCACAGGTGGCGCTGGTTTTATCGGTTCTAACCTAGCATTAAAACTCATTGATAAAGGTTATAACATCACAGTTTTAGATAATCTGTCACCTCAGATACATGGAGATAATCCTACTGAAACCTCACCTCTTTATTTGAGTATCAAAGATAAGGTGAAATTTATTCATGGCTCTGTTACTAATCAAGACGACTGGAAGCTGGCTCTGGAGGGACAAGATGCTATTGTCCATTATGCTGCTGAAACTGGTACCGGGCAGTCAATGTATGAAGTGAAAAAATATATTGACGTTAATATTGGTGGAACTGCAATAATGCTTGATTTATTGGTGAATTCAGATCACAATATTAAAAAAGTTGTTGTCGCATCCTCACGGTCTATATATGGGGAGGGAAAGTATATAAGCCCAGAGTTTGGAGATGTATATCCGACACCACGTACCACCGAAGACATGGACAAAGGCGACTTTGAAGTGAAGTACCCTGGCTCTTCAGCATTGGCGTTAGTGGGAACGGACGAAAATTCAAAAATACACCCATCTTCGGTATATGGTATTTCCAAGCAAAATCAGGAGCAGATGGTTCTCACCGTTTGCCCAACTATTGGTATTGCGGCAGTGGCATTTCGCTATCAAAATGTTTATGGCCCCGGCCAATCTTTAAAAAATCCATATACTGGTATTCTTTCTATTTTTTCTACTCAAATAAAAAACGGAAATGGAATTAATATATTTGAGGATGGCAAGGAAACACGTGATTTTGTGTTTATTGATGATGTTGTCGATGCCACAATATTGGGTTTGGAAAAAGAAGCTGCGAATAATCAAGTGTTCAATGTGGGTACAGGAGTGCCTACTGATGTACTTACCGTTGCGAATGAATTAAAACAGAACTATGGTGTTGAAGTGCCAGTAACAGTTTCAGGAAATTACAGGTTGGGAGATATTCGACATAATTTTGCCGATCTCATTAAGATTAAAAGCATGCTGGAATTTGAACCAAAAGTGTCTTTTAAACAAGGCCTCAAACAGTTTACATCATGGGTGAATACGCAACAGGTCCAGGAAGACCAGTATCAGCGTTCGATCGATGAAATGAAAGTCAAGGGATTGTATAAGTAAAAGCTATGGCAGAGTGTGTTCTTGTCAATAAAAGAGTATTGCTGGTCTCGGTAAAGTTTTTTAATTACGAATGTCTGATTAAGAAACAACTTGAGGAAATGGGGGGCATTGTTGATTTATTTGATGAACGCCCATCAAATTCCTTTTTTAGCAAAGCCATTATTCGTATAAAAAAGGAGGTTTATGCCCAAAAGATCAATTCCTATTTTAAAGGAGTAATCGAAAAAATAAAGTCTAATCGATATCATTATTTTTTGCTGATTAAAGGTGAAGCGACACCGCAGTTTTTTATTGATTTTTTGAGAAAAAATAATCCTGATATAAAACTTATATTTTATACATACGATTCTTTCAAAAATAATTCGAATGGACTTGCAATATTGCCAAACTTTGATTATAAATATACTTTTGACAGTGAAGACTCCAAAAAGTATAATATTGGTTTCAGACCGTTATTTTACGCAGAAGACTACAGTGCGCTCTACAAACAAAAAGATGCGATTTTGTATGATCTTGCCTTTATTGGTACAGCGCATTCTGATCGTTATTTAATTGCTGAGACAGCACGATCCTGGTGTCAGAATAATTTTCTTAAAATGTTTACTTTCTATTATTCGCCTAGTAAAACCTTATTTAAGTTTAAAAAGTTGGTAGATAAGAACTTTAGGAATTTTGACTTTAATAAGATTTCGTTTCAAAGTCTCTCGCATAATCAAATTATTGACATTTATAGATCTTCGAAAGTGATATTGGATATTAATCATCCAGGTCAAAATGGGTTGACTATGAGGACTTTCGAAACCCTTGGTAGCGGCAGAAAGCTTATTACAACCAATCCCGATATAAAAAAATATCCATTTTTCGATCCGCAAAATATTTATATCATTGATCGAGATCATGTTGATTTTCAACTAGATTTTTTTAGAAGTGAGTTTAAAGCTATTGACCCGGAGTTATTAAAGAGCATGTCATTGCAGGGGTGGGTGGAAGAAGTCTTTGGTATAAGAAATGTAAACTATTGGAATGATATATTAACGTAGTATGAAAGATATTGCCATACTTGGCAGCTCTGGTTTTATTGGCCAGAACCTGTTGGAAAATATTGAGGGATCCTTTGGCGTTTCATTAAGAAATGATGATTTGCAAGAAAGATTGGGAAGTGCAGAGGTTATTGTCAATCTGGTTGGGAAAGCTCATGATCATAAAGGTGACGCTACAGAGGAAGATTATTTTTATGTAAATTTTGAGTTGACAAAGCAAATTTTTACAGCATTTAATAATTCAAAAGCAAGTGTGTTGATTCACGTGAGCTCAATTGCTGCGGTAGAAGAGTATGAATCAGTTTCTCCGTTGGTGGAGACTGATTCTTGTAATCCATTATCTTGGTATGGAAAATCTAAGTTGATTGCTGAGCAATGGTTATTGGAGCAAGAGCTAAATGAGGGAAAGAAAATCATTATCGTTCGTCCGCCTATGGTTCATGGTGTTGGAGATAAAGGAAGTTTGAGATTGTTATATCGTTTGATATCTAGAGGAATTCCTTATCCACTATCTTCATTTAACAATAGCAGGTCATTTATAGGTATTGATAACTTTATTTTCTTTATAAAAGCGTTTATTGAGCGTAGACATTCAATCGATTCCGGGGTTTATCATATCGCTGATGATGAGTATGTCTCCACTTCGGAAATTATCGCTATCATGAAAGAAGTAACTGGTAAGAGAATTCTGAATTTATCAATACCTCGCTTTTTGGTGAGATTTATTGCAGGTCTGGGTGATCGAATACCAATTCCGCTAAATACAAAAAGATTAAAGAAAATGACGGGTACTTTATTGTTATCGAATGTAAAAGCTAAGTCAGTCTTAGGAATCAGAAAATTACCAACAACCGCGAAAGAAGGTTTATATAAAACAATCAGATCATTTGGGTAGATGATCTGATTGTTCAAAAGATCAGATCAGTCCTTCTTTTACATCCCTAATATAGTCTTTTACAGTTCGTCCCCATTCACTGACGACGTCAATTTCAAGCTCCTTACATAGTGCCTGGAATTCGTTAAGGATGTCCAGTATGTTTTTTTTGTTTCTCTTGAAGTAGCCTACAAACTGCTCAGAATAAACTGAGTTTTTCTTGTTAGCGTACTTTGTTGCCGTTTCAATTTCAACAAATTTTAAACATAATAGTTCCCGCTTGATCCGAAAATAATATTTCGTTCTTCTTGTTTTTGATAATGCAGCGTGGATCAATTTATAATAAGCTTCGAGGTGTTTTATACTAAAAACTTTCGAATTCTCCATATTGGATTGGGGATTCGCATGTTCGATCATTGATCCTGTCGAAGACATTACTTCCCATTTGTGGTCATCAGCTTTCATAGCATTTTCATGTAGTAAATCGATATATTGTTTCATTTCCATCGCACCAGCGCCATAAAAATCCGCGCAAAACCTTGAGATTAATTTATCCAGATCCTGATTGTGATCCCAGAATAATGAAGAATAAACAAACGTTTTTAACTCTTTCATGGAGCACCACTCAACTGCCGTTAATTCCATGAACATTGAGGCTGTACCTTTGCTTTTGAAATATGCTAGATTATCTTTAGCGACATGAAGGGTAGGGAAAGGAAACAATATATACGAATAATTGACACCATAATCCCATATAAATAACCTTTTCGTTGATTTGGTCCAAAGATCTAATTCCCTTCTTAATAAGATAGAACTTTCATCGTTTGCCGTTCTAACTGCTCTGATTTTGTTGTTATTCGTCAATGTGTACATCACCTCAACATTGGATACACACCTTCCTCCTGGAATCTCTTGCGAAGATGAAATAATTGTTTTTGCTGTATGCGGCTTGGAGGTAATATTATAAGCTAGCGTACGTATAATCTTATCTGGAAATTTTAAGGCAATCTTATTTACAAAAGGGAATAGGGTTTCCGATAGGCCGTTACCTCTGTCATGTTTCGGCTTACATAGATTACAGGAGCAATAACCTGAAGAATCTAGAATTCCATCTGGTTGGCTGACATCCCAAATTTTAAAGTTCGGCTCATCTGCAATTCTTTTTCTTAAGTTTGCCACAATAATGTCAAAGACATTATTATTGGATAAACAGGGCATAATATTTTCCCCATATTTTCTTTTTCCGGCGATAAGTGCATAAAATTCAGAATTGCTTTTAAAATATTTGTCGTGTCCCAAAAGCGGTAATATACTGTGTGATGGGTTTCCTGTGTCTTCAAATGTTTTATAGTTTGTTTGTGAGTCATTCCCAAATAGGCTTGCAAGGTTATGGTTGCTATAATCTCTTGAGAAAGATAAACTAGAGTAGACTAGTCTGTATTCAAAATCAGGTTTTTGTAACTCGTTTTTAATGTTGTTGATTAAAAGTATATTTTGTGTAATATACGATATGTCATTCTCCACAGTCATAATTACACCTAAATATTTTTGAATAAAATAAGCTACCCCTAAAACATTCGCCCGGGATTTGCCGGCAATAAAGATTTTCTCATTTTCCCGAAAGATGACAAACGAGTCTTTTGCTACTACCTCATTTTCGAAATTTCTGATTGTTTTTGATCCAATAATCAATTCATGATTTTTCGATTTTTCATTATTGCTAACAATGGGGATAAAAGCGCCAGTAATTCTAAATAAAGAAGTTTTCAATAGTTCTGCTGCTTCCAACTCATATTTGTTTTTTTGATCACTGATTACAATTTGGTAATCAGACCATCCAAATTTTGCGATATCCATTTTAGCAAATTTTTATTTGAAATATACAGATTATCTTTGAATAAAAGTATTACATAAGTGCTATATTTGTATGGTAGATTTTTTTATGATGTATTTTACTGTTGCTATTTTACTATTTGTTCTTGAATTGCTATATTTTCGATTGGCGGATCGATTTAATATCATAGACAAACCAAATGAGAGATCTTCTCATTCAAATGTTACCCTAAGGGGTGGTGGGATCATATTTTATTTTGGGTCAGTGACCTATTTTATATGGTCAGGATTTCAGTATCCATGGTTCTTTTTAGGGTTATCTTTAATGGTTGCGATTTCTTTCTTGGACGATGTATTTACGTTGTCCAACAAAATAAGATTGTTATTTCATTTTTGTTCAGTATTATTAATGGCTTACCAGTTGAATATCTTTTCAATGCCCTGGTATTTTTTACTTGCCGCCTTTATTGTTGTTGTTGGCGTTATTAATGCATACAATTTTATGGATGGGATAAATGGAATAACAGCTTGTTATAGTATCGCAGTGGGCGGATTGTTGCTATTAATTAACAAAAAAGTGCATTTTGTAGAAGATGAATTTCTAATATTCCCTATGTTGGGTGTTGTAGTATTCGCCTTTTTTAACTTTAGGATAACTGCAAAATGTTTCGCCGGTGACGTTGGCTCCGTCGCAATCGCTTATATTCTTTTATTTGCTTTAGGTGCGTTAATAATAAAGACTGGTAGTTTGATGTATATGCTGTTTTTAGTGGTCTATGGAATTGATGCAGTTTGGACCATTGTTCGACGTTTATTGCGGGGAGAAAATATTTTTGCCGCGCATCGTTCGCACCTCTATCAGTATTTGGTCAATGAAGCTGGTTTCAATAAATTATGGGTGTCGTTTTTGTATGCGATTATTCAAATTGTTATTGGCTATGGAGTGATCTGGTGTTCAGAAAAAGCAATCAATATACAGGTCACATTCGCTATAATTTTGTTGACCAGCTTAAGCGGAATTTATTTTATATTGATCGGCTATCTATTAAGGAATTATGCATTACATAAATAATGTACGTATCATATGTGTCCTAAATAAATTTTAGGAGTCGTTTTCTGTGATTACAACGATAGTTTTTTGCTCATTTGAATTTTGAGCCCTACTTTTCATTCCGTGAAGATGTTCAGCTAACCATTTTTTTCTTTGACCGAAGGCCTGACAAATGGATCATCTATCCATTTCCAGATGTTTATTTTCACGAAGATATTCATTCTGATGAATGCCACAAGATTGGAAAGATTCCAATCATATCTGGCCTTCTTTTGGATCTACTTTAACCCAGATTACGCAGTAGATCTTTTCATTTGAAGATCTATAGGGCAATCCCAAAGTCCTCGGAATCATTTTCTAGGTTTATTTGGTTAGTGCAATTTTGAGTTTGAGTGTATCACCTACCTTTTCAAAGTAAGCTCCAATAGCAAAAGTTCTGTAACGTAGTGTTGATAGTGTTTTTTGCGTTTTTTCCTGCAAGACGAATATTCTGAATAGCGACATTAGATCATAGGCTATCATGGAGAATATTAAGGCAGCTTCTGTTGTATAAAATCCGTTCAGGTTAAAGCTCTCTGCTCCAAAATCAGCCTTCAATTCTTTGATTCTGTTTTCTGCATCCCTACGTTGGCTATACATCCGCCATACATCAGTTGCAGCAAATTCATTATTGGTAAAGTATGCAGAATAGCGATAATTTCTGTGGATTTCATCCTCAGGAAATAAACTTAAATTCCTGCCAGGTGCATTGGGTCTATTGGCTATCTTCTGTCGGACGCTTACCAGTCTAGGTTGCTTGTCCCAGGTGATAGCGCTTGTCGCAGATATCAATTCCCTCATCCACCATCAACCAGGGATCTTGCTAGTCGATTAAATGTTGTTCAGGGTGGGTAAACTTTGCAGCAACAATATATTTTAGCGATTTTTGTTCCAAATGTTCAAAAATATCTTTTTGACAAAAGCCACTGTCTAATTGGACTGATGATAAGTTCTATCAGGAAATTAAAAATGTATCATAATTATATCTTAGTTTAGTAAAAAGTTGTCCAGCAAATAGCGAGTATCATATACTGATATCCCGAACTGAATCTGCCGAGGAAAAATGGCAGAATATCATGCTCTCAAGATGCGTCCAACTATTGATCCCTTTACTATGTTTATCACTATTATGTTTAGCCACCAAATCCTTGAATAATTCGCGGTCGATAAACGATAAAATCTGAATAAAAACGTTTAAATTTACCATGGCGGTGTAAGAAAATTTAGCGATTTAAATATAGCAACTTTGCTATATCAAAACATCGCCGCTTTTTTAACGTTTAGAACGCAAGTGATTTCAATTTTAAAATACTCCGATGGAAATGCAGTATGGTCGATAAGTGTGAGAAACGAAATTTTAAAAGGTCGGTTTACGCAAGGTGTTGATCAATTAGTAAGTTGAAAATTTCAGTCCATTAGTATATAGTGTACACATTACAGGCGGACAAGATTACGGTGGGAGGGTATTGAATTAGAATTTTTGTTATATAACGGAAAAACTTTTCGTTTTATTCAGTATTTTTGAAACCGGTCTACGAAATGGATTCATATTGTGTTTTGTAAGAGAAGACCATAATATTTTATAATAGTCTACATGGGTAATGTATGGAAAAAGGGCTTGTCGATTAACAAGCCACGTTGGATCATTTTAGTGTTGGATATGCTCATAGTCGCTATTGCCTTCTTTGCGAGCTATGTGCTGATTTTTAAGCATAGAGGTGGTATTAATATCAATGCAACGCAACAGCAATGTATGTTGGTGTCTGCAATATACCTAATTTGGTTCTGTACGTTGGACACATTTAGGGGCGTGGTTCATAAAACAGGTATACGTGAGCTGCAGCGCATTGTGATGGCTATTGTACTGTCTTATTTTTCTACGGTATTCGTCTCTAAAATATTAGAATGGTCGCAGCCTGACTTTTTAAAAACAATCTTTCCTTTTTCAGATACACAATTGCTTTTTCATGCCTTGATTGCTGGTTTCAGTATGACCTTTAGCCGCGTGCTTTACCGTGCGCTATATCACGAACTGATGTGGGGTAATGAAGACAACCGTATTCCCGTTATCTTGTTTGGTGCAGGAAATATGGGTAATACAGCCTTTCATTTTATCCATACAACATCACGCAACAAATATCGGATCGTAGCTATCATGGATGATAATCCACATCGTATTGGTAACCGTATCCAAGGTTTCAAGATCCACGATATCAGTGAATTGAATGAAGCATTTGTTCAACGGCACGGAAATGCAGCTGAACTTATCGTAGCTATAGATAATAGGGCTCCCGAGCGCCTGAATATGATATTTAAACTGGCAGAACCAATTCCACTTATTGTAAAGATAATTCCTGACACGGCTAAATTACTTGCTGGAGAAGTCGCCACGAGGCAGATACGAAGTCTCCGAATCGAAGATTTGCTTGGGCGTAAAGCGATTGATCTCGATAATCCGACAATTGCATCGGAAATGAAAGACCAAATTGTATTGGTAACTGGTGGCGCGGGTTCTATAGGCAGCGAACTTGTTCGGCAATTGGCACATACCGATCTGTTGAAACTTATTGTTGTAGACCAGGCAGAATCTGCACTTTACGAAATTCAGCAGGAACTTAGCTCCAATGTGAATTTCGCCCGTTTTAGCTTTATTGTTGGGGATATCCGGAATCAGCCTTTTATGGAAACTGTTTTTCAAACATTTTTGCGTACTTATGTTTTTCATGCAGCAGCTTATAAGCATGTGCCGCTCATGGAGGCCAATCCGTATGAATCCATATTGACCAATGTGTGCGGATCGTATGCTTTAGCCAAATTGGCAGATAAGTATGAAGTTTCTAAATTCGTAATGGTTTCCACCGATAAGGCTGTCAACCCAACGAATGTAATGGGAGCCACAAAACGTGTGGCAGAGATAGCCGTATCAACAGTTAATAAATATTCTAAAACTAATTTTATCGTCACACGGTTTGGAAATGTTTTAGGTTCAAATGGATCAGTTATCCCACTTTTTGAAAGACAGATGCTCCATGGAGGTCCGTTGACCATTACAGACCCCAATATTACGCGGTATTTTATGACCATCCCCGAAGCCTGCCAATTGGTGCAGGAAGCAGCAGTGATGGGTAAAGGAGGGGAGATATTTGTATTTGATATGGGCGAACCTGTTAAAATTATGGAACTTGCCAAGCAGATGATCCGCCTAAAAGGATATAATTATCCAGAGGATATTGATATTAAGGTGGTGGGGTTACGACCTGGAGAAAAAATATTTGAGGAACTTTTGGCAAATGGAGAAAATACCGAGAAGACGTATCATGAAAAGATTATGATTGCCAAAGTAAATACCGCTGACTTAGATATGCAGAAAAGTAGAGTTGAATTTCTATGTCAATATGTAGAAGATGCAAATCCTAGTGCAGATAAAATGGAACTTGTAAGATTGATAAAGCTAATTGTGCCCGAATATCGATCGCAGAATTCTGTATTTCAGACATTAGATAAATGAAAAATATGATGAATATAATACAAGGGGGAGTCGCCAAAGACCATAGAGGACAAATAAGATTTGTCAATGATTTTGACATGAGTCTTGTTAAGCGCTTTTATATCATCAAGAATCTAGATACAGAGTTGGTAAGAGGTTGGCGCGCTCATAAGATCGAACAACGCTGGTTTTATGTACTCTCTGGATCATTTTCCGTAGATTTGGTGAAAATTGACAATTGGGAAGTAGCCTCACCAGATCTTCCTGTCGATAATATGATTTTGCCTGCTAGCAATTTGCGTGTGTTACACGTCCCTACAGGCTACGGTACTGCTTTCAAAGCAATGGAACCTGATAGTGAATTGCTCGTATATTCCGACTATGGAATTGAACATGCGGCAAACGATGATCACACGTATCCCTTGGATTACTTTAAAAATAGAAAGCAATAAATGGATATTTAATCTTCTTTCTTTGACTGGAAAGTAATTCCTAAATCTTTCCATATTTGTTGCTGAAGTTTGTTGTATGCACTACAATAATTCAGTTAAGCATAAGTACTTTTTTACTTTCCTATTGTGTTATTTTTTCTTTTTATGCACTACTCATGCACAACAAGATCGCCAATTGCCAACGTAATTAAACACCTATATCTATCGGAAAAAAAAGGTTTTCAAACTGTAAAGAATGAAAACCTTTGGAATGGTAAGATCTTAACCTGATAAATTCTTTAGATTAAATCATTGGGATCACCATCTAAATTTCTATCGTATCTCGCACGTATACGTCGGGCACGCTCGCGCTCCGCAGCAAATTCATCTGCCTTTGATCCCGGGCTATAAAATGTATCTTCATTAAAATGTGGATGTTGATAAAAATCCTGGTCATATACACCAGATCCTACCGTAAATCCGACATCACCTGTCCCCTCATAAATATGGCGAATGGATAATTCAGTATCCGGGTCCAGGTAATTTTCACGGTATGCCGGTAGTCTGGTCAGACGGTCGGCAGTGACCGGTACCACCACGACTTCACCATCATCGGCCGGATTATAGCGATAGTCTGTAGCTGGTTCCACGGGATCGATTTCATCTACCGTTAGTATGCCGCTGCGGTCGATGGGCTCCACGGTACCCGGCTCATCATTACTCGCCTGTATACGCTTCCCGTCATAAAGTGCAGCTACGCCAATGGGCACCAATATCTTTTTGTCGTCTTCAATAGGTAAATCTGCATCTTTCAGGTCAACAATAATATAGCGCACTTGTTGGCTTCGAGGGTCAAAAAGGAGGTCATCTACCTCACCTAGCGATTGTCCGGCCTGATTTTTTACTTTCCAGCCTCTAATATCTGGTTCACCATCAACGATTTCATAATCGCTTCCTCCTAATTCGATCAAATGGTTGTATTTTTTTTCTTCTAATGCCATGTCTTTAAATTTTTGAGTTCAAAACTTTAGGTTTCTATTTATTGCGAAAAACCACGATCTCTACATTTCGGTTTTGATTTTTTCCGCTTGCGCTTGCATTGTCAGCCACAGGAGCATTTTCTCCACGTGAATGTACGCTTATTTTGCTTTGGTCAATTCCACCTTGACTAACCAACCAGTCCTTCACGGCAGTAGCACGTTCCATGCCCAGCTGCTTGTTGTGGGATGCCGTGCCTGTAGAATCAGTATTCCCAAATACGCCTACGTAGGCACCTTGAAAATCTTTATTCAAAGCCGATGAAATTTGTTTAAGTTTCGCTTCGGAACTGCTTTGTATTGCGCTTTGGTCAGTGGCAAATAATATATTTTCGCCAAGCGAGTAAATGGTATAGCCATCACTGGAGCGTACGCGAATATCTTTGTCCGTGATGTTCGGGTCCGAAGATTCAGCACTATTGAAATCTACTGAATTCCAGCTTGGTTCCGTTGTTGCAAGGGTATCCCCGCCCATATCGCCCTGATCCGTTACCATGCCGGTGCTGTCCTTGGTATCAGCGACATCGGATGCACTGTTATTACGATTTACAAAAAACAAGATTATTGCCAATGCAATAAGTGCGAGTAGAAGCCAAAAGTTTTTTATGGCACATACAAAATAGGAGGCTACCGCTAAATTTAAGGGAGGATGTAAGACGGATGGAAGATAAAAATTTAGATTAAAAATTTGATTTTCAAATATAAGTGTTATCTTCGCATTATCTAAGCAAAACCGGTTTTGCTTATTATCATTAATAACCAATTTTAAAAACAAAAATGCCTCATACCGAAAATATAATTTTATGTGTCGATTTAGGTGGTACGCATTGCTCATCAGGCCTTGTGCACGGGAGCCCTGCAGTTGTCATGGACGGATCGTACTTTCGCGGGAATGTAAATAGTAACGCAGAAAGAGTACAGATTTTGTCGGCCATAAAACAAACCATCGATAAGACCCTAAGTTCAACTACGCATTTACCATCCGAAATTTTCATATCTTGCCCTGGCCCATTCGATTACGAAAACGGAATATCCTTAATGGACGGAATGAATAAGTATCAGTCGCTACTAGGCTTTAATCTAAAAACATTTTTTGCGAATATCACAGGAATTGATTTAAGTTCGATCTACTTTTATAACGACGCTGCAGCCTTTTTATTGGGCGAAGTTGTCAATAAAAAAATGGAAAATAGGCGCGTTATAGGCCTGACTTTAGGAACCGGATTGGGTTCTTCGCTTTACGAAAATGGAACAATCGTAGATCTCAATTTAGGATCAGCAGTTTTCAGCAACGGCATTGTAGAAGACTTCATTTCAACCCGAGGGGTCTTAGCTCATTTGACAGAAAAATTTGGGTATATTCCCGTTGATAACATAAAAGACATAGCTGAACGCCCAGATCTGGAAATTTTTAGAAAAGAGGCTTTTGATTTCCTAAGCAACCAACTGATTACTTTCATTAAAGAATATATTTATCCGTTAACGCCAGACACAATTATAATCGGAGGCAGTATTGCCAAGGCCCACAATTATTTTTTTGATAAGCTCCTTTGTACCCTTGATACGGAGCTATCCCTTGCATCATTTGATGAACGCAACTTATTTCTCGGATTAACCCTCAAGACATTTAGTATATGAAACCCATTTGGAAATTTACATTAATCGCATCGTTGGGAGGTTTTTTGTTTGGTTTTGAAACAGCAGTAATATCGGGTGCTGAACAAATCATACAAAAACTCTGGGACTTGGATGCTGTCCGTCATGGACTTACCGTATCGATCTCGCTGATCGGAACCATTATAGGAGCCGTTATCGCCGGACGTATGGCCGATCGTTATGGGCGTAAACCCGTGCTTTATTTCGTTGCAGCTTTATATTTACTCTCAGCATTGGGCTGTGCAGTAGCGTCCATCTGGGAGCTTTTCCTGTTGTTCAGATTATTGGGTGGACTTGCTGTGGGGATCAGCTCTGTTGTTGGACCCGTATATACCTCCGAAATTGCTCCCGCAAAAGATCGCGGTAAACTTACAGGCACTTTTCAGATTATGATCGTGCTGGGAATCTTTACGGCCTATCTGACAAATTTTCTCTTTATGAGCGTAAATTCAGGCGGATGGCGATACATGCTCGGTATCATGGCTGTGCCTGCCCTATTATTTGTACTTCTATTGAATCTCATTCCCGAAAGTCCAAGATGGCTATTGCAGCAGGGACACATTGAAAAAGCGCGTGCAAGTTATCTTCGGCTTGCAACTCCATTTGAAGTGCAGGTCAATCAGCCCCAAACATCTGGTAAGCATGTTAACCTATTCCAAAAACGGTATGCCAAACCTATACTTTTTGCGGTGTTGTTAGCATTCTTCAACCAAATGACCGGAATTAATGCTATTCTATATTACGCACCACGGATCTTCGAAATGGCGGGCTTTAGTGCAGCATTAGCCTACCTTCAGCCTATTTTTATCGGTGGTACCAACTTGCTCTTTACCCTGGTTGGCATGAGCATCATAGATCGTTTTGGGCGAAAAAAACTGCTTTTGACAGGCGCTATTGGTATGTTCTTATTTCTATTATTGGCAGCCTTTGGCCTAAAAGGAGTAAACGCACAATTTTTACTTTTCTATATCATGGGATTTATAGCATCTTTTGCCTTATCACAAGGTGCCGTGATTTGGGTGTTTTTGGCGGAAATTTTCCCGAACGAGGTTCGCGCCCAAGGCTCTTCCTTGGGGAGCACCACCCATTGGCTATTTGCTGCAATAATATCCTGGGTATTTCCAATTATTGTAGAAGGTAGCGTACTCGGAGGATATTATGTGTTTTTATTCTATGCCCTGATGGTTATCGCGTCCTTCGTGTTTATTCTATGTATGCCCGAAACGAAGGGCAAAGTATTGGAAGAAATAACCTAAAGTTCCTATATTAAATAATTATTAAATCCTCATCATAAAGCTATATTGATCTATAAACTTCTTAATTTCGTTTTGCAAAACCGGTTTTCTAAGATAATTATGCGGTTTTGATACTAAAGAAACATTTTCGTAATACCATATATTAAAATAATTGACATATGAAACAAATGATAACGCTATTTAAGCCTCTTTCCATAATTGCGATTGCGGTGACTTTTTGGGGCTGTAGCGCGCAAAGACAGCCGCGCCATCTCGCCCCAGACTGGGTAATGGGCGGTTTCGTTCGTCCAGCAGGGGTAAACCCTGTAATCGAACCGGATAGTACCACCACATTTATGAATCCCATGAATGGGCAACTTGTGCATTGGGAGAATAATGACACCTTCAACCCGGCAGCGGTGGTAAAAGGAGATAGTATCTACGTGCTTTATCGTGCCGAAGATAAGACGGGGATAAAAATTGGTCATCGTACTTCACGTCTAGGGCTTGCTGCGAGTGCTGATGGAACACATTTCAACCGACAAAAAACGCCTGTTTTTTATCCCGGGGCTGATAGCCAGCGTGAGTTTGAATGGCCCGGTGGAACGGAGGATCCGCGTATAGCGGAATCCGAAGATGGCACCTATGTGATGTTCTATACGCAATGGAACCGAAAAGTACCTCGCCTGGGGGTAGCTACCTCAAAGGATCTTAAAAATTGGACAAAATATGGGCCTATTTTTAAAAAATCGAACATCCTGCCTGAGCTCGTCAATAAATCGCATAAATCAGCATCGATTGTCACTAAACTGGAAAATGGTAAGCAGCTAATTACTAAAGTAAATGGTAAGTATTGGATGTACTGGGGCGAGCATGGTGTATATGGCGCAACGTCGGATAATCTGCTTGACTGGGAACCGGTTGTAGATGAGAAAGGTCAACTCAAAGCGTTCATCTCACCTCGAGAGGGATATTTTGATAGCTCTTTAACAGAATGTGGCCCACCGGCCATCCTGACAGATAAAGGAATTCTACTATTATATAATGGTAAAAACCACCCTGAAAAAGGAGATAAGCGATTTAATAAAGGTACTTATTCAGCAGGGCAAGTTCTTTTCGACAGTAAAGATCCGGGTAAAGTATTAGCAAGGATGGACGTGCCTTTCCTAAGACCAATGGAAGCTTTTGAAAAAAGTGGTCAATATGTTGACGGCACAGTGTTTATTGAAGGCCTGGTTTATTTTAAACAGAAATGGTTTCTATACTACGGCTGTGCGGATTCAAAGGTTGGTGTTGCCATTTTTGATCCGCAACATCCTGCTGCACTGGATCCCATCCCTAATGAAAAATAAGGTATAGATGTATAAAGCCAAAGTGATTCGTGTAAGCGTTTTAATAAAGAATTACTAACCAAAAATAAATTTTATAAAAAATGATACAGCGTGATTTAAATGCAGCCTATAAGAGCGCCTTAAAGGCAAGTTTGATAGGGATCGCACTAATGACATCCGCGGCTTATGGTCATGAGCGTTGGGACAGTGATCTTGTCCTCATGGCTATGGCCAAAGCACCCGTCCGGATAACCGGACAAGTAACGGATGCTGCCAATAATCCGATCGCCGGGGTCACTGTGCAAATAAAGCGCACACCGTCCATCGGAACCAGTACGGACGGAACCGGAAAATTTTCCATTACAACAGATCCGAACGAAACACTGCTGCTATCCGCCGCCGGCTATAAGAGCCAAGAAATCCTGCTAGGGGGACGAACAAACTTATCCATTATTCTGCAAGATAGTGTAGCGATGATGGACGAGGTTGTGGTGGTGGGATACGGCGTGCAGAAACGAGCTTCGGTAACAGGTTCAGTTGCATCCATACAGGCTGAAGAGCTGATTAAGGTAAAGACGCCAAACGTAACAAATATGCTTGCTGGTCGATTGCCGGGGATTCGTGCGGTACAGCGCAGCGGTGCCCCCGGAGATGACGGAGCGTCGGTGGATATCCGCGGGTACGGTAGCATGCTCGTTATCGTGGATGGCGTACAGCGAGATTTTGCACAGGTCGATCCGAATGATATCGAATCTATATCAATATTAAAAGATGCTGCTGCCGCGGTATACGGATTTAAAGGTTCCAACGGGGTGCTATTGGTGACCACAAAAAAAGGAAGCAATTCAAAAACTAAAGTGGAGTACAATGGATATTATGGAATCCAGCAGGTGACGCGATATCCACGTATGATGAATGCCTATGAATATGCGTCGCTGTATAATGAAGCGATCTATAACTCTAATCCATACACTGGGGTACCAGCATACAGTCAAGAACAACTCGATAGTTACAAAAATGGAGCGCAGGGGACTGACTGGTGGGACTCCCTCGTGCGTAACAATGCTCCACAGAGCTCACACAATGTCAGCATCTATGGGGGGAATGATAAAGTTAAATATTATAATTCGGTGGGATATGTTGACCAGGGTGGTATTTTGAGGTCAGATGACTGGAACTTCAAAAGGTATAATCTACGCTCCAATATTGATCTGAATGTTACGCCAAATTTTACCGTCGGATTTAAATTGACTGGTCGTTTACAAGATCGTGAAAAACCGTATGGAGGTGACGATCTGTTTACACAGGCACAGATGGCCATCCCTATTTATTCCATTTATGCCAACAATAATCCCAGTTATTGGCAGGCCATTGGAAACATGGCCAACCCTATACATAGCTCTTATATCGAGCATAGTGGATACGAATCGCGCCTGAGAAGAGAGTTTAACGGTTCATTGGATCTAAATTGGAAGCTACCGTGGATAGCTGGACTGTCGTTACGTGCTATGGTCGCTTATGACTATAAGAACAGTGAGTGGAAAACATGGCAAAAGGCATTGAGCGATTACCAGTACAATCAGACGAATGAACACTATACCGAGGTCGCTCTAAGAAAAAAAGCAAGCCTGGAGTCCAAGATGGAAAATCTGTATATGCCAACGCAGCAGTATTCGATCAATTACAACCGTGTATTTGGACAAAAGCATGATGTCAGTGGCTTATTGTTATGGGAGGCCTACCACGACCGTTTGACCGATATATTGGGTTTTAGGGAATCTTCAATCGGGATCATTGACGACATCAGTAAAGGAGACACCGAAAACCAAAATACGAGTGGCAAAAGTGTGGAAACGGCGCATGCAGGTCTGGTAGGAAGGTTTAATTATGCCTATGACCGAAGATATCTACTTGAATTGAATTTCCGTTATGATGGATCTTATAAATTTCAGCGGGACCGCAGGTGGGGATTCTTCCCGGGAGTTTCAGCGGGTTGGCGGATTTCGGAAGAGAAATTTTTCAAAGAAAATTTTGCTCATTTTGATAACGTAAAAATCCGGGGCTCATATGCCAAAGTCGGTGATGAGGGTGATTTTTCGGCATTCCAATACCTCGATGGATATGTCTATGGAGGGAGTTATGTGCTGGGAACTGGAGGCTTGTCTTCTGGGCTGAGAAGCAGTGGGATGGCCAATCCTTGGTTGACATGGTACGAGTCTAATATCATGAATCTAGGGTTTGAGGCTTCCTTTAAAAACGGATTGATCAATACGGAATTCGACTGGTTTAGACGCGAACGCTCTGGCCTTCCTGCGACAAGACAAGGCACTTTCCCGACAACATTCGGCGAATCTATGCCACAGGAAAATTTAAATTCAGATATCAATACCGGTTTTGAATGGACTGTAGGCCATAAAAATAAAATTGGTGATTTTGCCTATAATATATCCGGCAATTTTTCTGTAACACGCATCCGCTATGGCTACGTCGAACGTGCAGCTTCAACCAATATGTATGATAACTGGCGGAACAACAATAATGATAGAAATAAGGATATCCGGTGGGGGAAGACGGTCTTGGGTCAATTTTCCTCGTATGAAGATATTTTAAATTCACCGGTGCAGGATAATAATGGAAATCGATCCCTGCTTCCCGGAGATTTGAAATTCAAAGATGTGAATGGCGACGGCATTATAGATGGGAACGATGTGGAACCAATCGGTCATGGTGCAACACCAAGAATGTATTATGGATTAAATCTCGGCGCGAATTATAAAGGATTTGATATGACCTTATTTTTTCAGGGAGCAGCAGGCCATGATATTTATATAAGTGGCGATATACTTGATCCATTTATCCAACAGGGCCTAGGTAACGGATTTGCATTTATGACCGACCGATGGCACCGGGCAGATCCTGCTGATCCCAATAGTGAATGGATTGCCGGCACAATGCCCGCAGCCCGGGTAACAGGTCAGGTGGACAACCGATCTGATAACTCATGGTCCTTACATAAAGCAGATTATCTACGGTTAAAAACAATGGAAGTAGGGTATTCTCTACCAAAAAAATGGGCCGAGTCCCTAAAGATTGAACGGTGTAGAATCTACTTTAATGCCAATAACCTGTTGACGTTCACGGGGAGTGATGCGTTATTGAAAAATATAGACCCTGAAAGCAATCAAAGTCGATTGCGCTATTATCCACAATTGAAAACATTCAATTTTGGTGTTAATATAGTTTTATAAAATCCTATACTATGAAAATGAAATATTTCAGTCCTCTTCTTCTGAGTTGTGCATTTACACTGAGTTTATATAGTTGTAACGATTACCTAGACCGGGAGCTTACCAGTGTAATTATCACCTCTGATCTCATCTGGGAAAGTCCGCAAGCGATACAGTCCGTGTTAGTCACGATGTATGATGAGGGATTACGATTAGATGAGTTTGACGATTGGTTTACAGGAAAATCAAATCTGCTCAATTTGACCTCCTTGTCTGATGAAGCGACAGGAGCGTATCAGAAAGACTATGCATTTAGTAATGCCAATTCGGTATATACGTATAGTGATTACGTCTTTGAAGACCCTTTTGCGACGCGATACGTCCAAATAAGACGTACAAACGACTTCTTGAAGAAACTGAGCGAAACTACAGTCTTGAGCGACGAGGAGAAGCGCCTAGTCGATGCTGAGGCGAGGTGGATACGCGCGATGCAATATTTTGGTTTGGTGAAGCGCTATGGTGGTGTCCCCTTGCTAACGACACCACAAGAATACGTTCCTGGCGATTTTTCGGCATTACAGGTTCCAAGAAATAAGGAATCGGAAGTTTACGATTTTATTATCAGTGAATGTAAGGCGATTAGCGACCTACTTCCGGTATCGCGATCTGCCGAAAGTAAATATAGAGCCTCCAAAGGTGCAGCCCTTGCCTTATGGTCCCGTGCTTCGCTGTATGCTGGCTCGATCGCTAAATATGGTTCAAATGCAAATTTAAGTGGAGAGGCTGTAACGCGAGGTTATGTTGGTATAGCAGCCAATGAGGCAACGAGGTATTTTACCGAATCGTATAATGCTTCAAAAGCATTGCTGGAGGCAGGCACTTATACCCTTTATAACAAAAATGCCGACAAAGCAGCGAATTTCTATGAGCTGTTTTCAAAAAGTGTAAATGGCGATAATGGGGAATACATCTTTCAGAAAACCTTTAATGTTTCAGCCGGGAAAGGTCACATGTGGGATAAGATGAATGCTCCTTTTTCCTATCGTGGTGATGGCTGGGGCTGCGGAGTGACCCCAACGCTCGAAATGGTCGAAGCATTTGAATACAGCGATGGTAGCCCGGGTAAATTGTCTTTAAAAAATACAGATGGGACCCCGCGTAGTTTTGATAGTCCCTACGATCTTTTCGTTGGGAAAGACCCGCGGTTGTTTGCTTCCATCTATGTTCCCGGCGCTCCATTAAAGGGCAGCAAGGTCGAATGGATACGAGGAGTGATCAATGGGCAGAATGGCTCGGGGCAAAAATACCAGGCACAGAATCAGCCCGACAAGGATAATGTGGCTACGATAGACGGTGTGAGGTACAATACATCGGGTAAAGATGGCGGTGCAGACGTCGGAGATGCTTCAAAAACGGGGTTTTATATGCGTAAGTTTTTTGATGAAACGCTTACAGACATGACAAATATTGACGCGAAGCGTTCGGAGACACCTTGGGTAGTATTTCGCCTTGGTGAAATATACCTTAATTTTGCCGAGGCCTGTGTCGAGCTCGGAGGCAAAGACACCGAAGCTTTGCAGGCGGTAAATGCCATTCGCACACGTGCCGGAATTCAGTCACTTGCAACGATATCCATTGCCAAAGTTCGGCAGGAACGCAAGGTAGAGCTTGCTTTTGAAAAGCTACGCTTTTGGGATCTCAAGCGATGGCGAGTAGCCCACATGGATGAATCGCAGGGCGGACTAACCAACTATAGAGGTACAGCGTTATATCCTTGGTTCAATGTTAAAAGCAATAAGTATACTTTCGAAACCGGAGTACCTCCGAAGCAAAAAAGATTATTTCTGGAAAGAAACTACTATATCCGCATTAGTCCTACGGATTTGAGTACGAATCCGCAGCTGGTTCAAAATCCGGGTTACGGCAATTAATTAATATGTATTACAATTATGATCAAAATGAAGAATATTTTTTATGTGTTTGGTTTTATTTTAATCGCTGTCATGAACAGTTGCGAAAATGAGATCGACAATCTACAGGCTCCTCATGGGGGGCTTCACGGCACCATATATGACATGGAAACAAACAAGCCTATTCCATTGCCGGTGGAGGGCTCGGGAGGTGTATTGGTTTCTTTATTTGAAATAGGAACCGGGGCGACTGCCTCTGTCGATTTCAGGGCAAATGCAGATGGATCTTATACCAACAATACGGTGTTTAATGGGAAGTATAGAGTGGTTGTCAACGGCCCTTTTATTGGCGTGTGCGAAGGGTATACGACCGTCCAAGGTCAAACGGAATTTGATTTGAAAGCAACCCCTTTTTCCCGTATTACGGCATCGGCCACCATTTCCGACAGAAACCAAGTCGAGGTAGCATTTAAGGTTAATAAATCGGACGAATCCTTTACGTTTACCAATGTATCTGTGATGTGGAACTATACGCCCCGAGTAGATGAAAATAATGCGAATTATGTCACAAAGATTGCTAAGGGCAAAATAGATGAAGGTACACATGTCTTTGAACTAGCCAATGATAAACAATTTGTCGAGAACTTTTACAAGATCAAGGCAAACGGCAACAAAATCTATGTCCGGGTAAGTGCGACGGTAAACGGGGTCGTCAATTATAGCGATACCATAGAATTGATAGCAAATGACTGATCAACTAACACGCAAAGCAAAAACTACAAAGGAGTCACTCATGAAAAGAATTATAACATTCAGTATAATCGGTTTTTTATTGGTATCATGCAGTAAAAATGAAACCAAGGTGGAAGAGCCATCCGTAACCGGCACATCTGTCAAAACCATGTCGTATAACATCTATTCGGCACAAAAAAAAGGCATAGAGGCAATCGCCGACGTGATTAAGAAAAATGATCCCGACCTTGTGGGGCTGCAGGAAGTGGAGAAGAACTCCATCAATCTGAATTTTGACACCGGAAAACGCCTTTCCGAGCTTACCGGTATGCCCTATTATTATTTTGTCAAAGCCCGCGACCTAGCTCAGGGGGAATATGGTAATCTCATTCTTTCAAAATTACCCCTTAAAGAACAGGCAACTTACCTGTTGGATGTGGTCACTTCAGAATCAAACGCTTATATAAGAGCGCTTGGCACGGTGAGGGTAACCAAGGATAATCAGGATTTTTATTTTGCAGTGACGCATTTAGATCATCTGTCAGATAACGCCAATAGGCTCCATCAAATTGACCTAATCCACCAATATACCAAAGATATTACGCTACCTATCATTCTGTCTGCAGACATTAATGCCAAGCCTACAGAAGAAGGCTATAAAGTGTTGACGAAATGGTTTACATCAGGATGCCTAAATGGCTACTGTGGCTTTACAGCCGGAACACCTAAACCTGATGGAACCATAGATTACCTGATGTATGCACCGGCAGACGGGGTCTTGACGGAGACATATGATGTAGACTATAGTTCCTATTCGCAATCCGATCATTTTCCTGTTGTTGCGAATTTTTTAATCAAAAACTAATACAAATTTTACGTAGCAAAACCATGATAACTATTTGTTTTTCTAAAATATCAGGAATAAGAAATCTTCACATCGGGATATTTTTTTGTTTCGCAATGGGTCTACTCAGTTGCACCAAAGAGATTGGTGGCGACATGACGTATCCCGATAAGGCTAATGAACCTCAAATTACTCAATATACACCCATTTCTGGAGGCTCATCTACCGAAATATCCCTATATGGGAGTAATTTTGGAACGGATCTCGAAAAAATCAAAGTGACAATAAATGAGAAGGAAGCGAGTGTATTAAGTTCCAATGGACGGGTCATTACCGCACGTATTCCACAGAATGCGGGATCCGGTAAAGTCAAACTAGCTATTAACGGCGTAGAATATACCTATAAGCAAAATTTTGAGTACGGATATCAGACCGTCGTGTATACCTATTTAGGATCGACTAAGGATGATGTTGACGGGGATTATGTGCAGGCTAAATTATCCGGGCCACGCTATTTGAAATGGAGTAAGGATAATATGCTCTATTTTGTCGAAGAGGGGGCGAGTAGCCGAGATAATTTTGCGGCACTCCGTGTTGCTGCAAATAATCAAGTAAGTACCTTACTTAATGCTTCTGAGAACCCTTTGTTCGAGCGGCTCCGGGCTTTTGACTTTTCAATAGACCAAAATACATTGTACCTTAGCAATGATAACAACGCAAATGGATCCATGGGCTTTGGCAAGATGATAAAATCTTCTGGTAAATATAGCAATTTAACAGCCCTATCTGCAACGGCAGGATTGACGGCTGTAACAACGAACCCCGTGACAGATGAAGTGTTTGTTGGTATATACTCAGGCGGAAAGATCTGTCGTTTAAAATCCGATGGTACGCTGGAGCAGCTATTTGCAGTCAATTCAAAAAATGTCAATATTATGGACATTATTTTCTCTCCAGATGGGCAAACTATGTTTATATCAGGAGCCTACAATGCACACAGTGTTTATCGTGTACCCTATGACCTTGCGGCCAAGAGATTCGGTGCTGTACAAGTACTAGCTGGACCAAATGCCAATACGACGGGGAATGCAATAGGAAATGGAGAGTCTGCGCGATTCAATACACCTGCACAAATGGATCTGGATCAGGATGGAAACTTATATGTTGCCGATCGTAAAAACCATTGTGTTCGTAAAATCACGACCAATGGTACGGTAACTACTTATGCAGGAATTGCCGGCACCAGTGGTCTCCAGAATGGGAATGCCTTAACAGCAAAATTTTACGAACCCGAAGGTCTACAGTTCGGTCCTGACGGAGCATTGTATGTAGCTGATACCTGGAATCACGTTATTCGAAAGATCGTTATAGAGTAACTACCATATAATTTAACTAATTCTTACTTACATTAAAGAATAGGATCATGATGATAACTTTGTCTAAAGCAAGACATTTAAACTTGCGCCCCCTGCTGTTTGTTTTAATAACCGCTCTGCTGTTGTCAGTTAACGCCAATGGAGTTTCCGCCCAAAAATTGAATCGTAAAGTTGAGATCAAAACAATGACCTACAACATCTATAGTGCTCGAAAAATGGGCATTGAAGCGATTGCTTCGGTGATCAAAAAAGTTGATCCCGATGTTGTTTCTTTGCAAGAAGTGGAACGCAATACAGCTATTAATCCAATGGATTTTCCGAAGGAAATCGCTGCATTGACAGGGATGAAATACTATTATTTTGCACATGCATTAACGTTGAAGAAAGGTGATTATGGTAATGTTATCCTTTCCAAATATCCGCTACTGGAGACAAAGTCTATCCATCTGGGGGTTGCTAATGATGGGGATGACATCCGATCCTTTGGCTATGCATTGTTGGAAAAGGAAGGCAAACAATTTTATTTTGCGACGACCCACCTGGGCTACAAAAAGGATGATGCCACCCGTTTAAAACAGATCGCTGAGATCTTGGCGGAAATCAAAAATTTAAAGAAGCCGATCATTTTGGGTGCTGATCTGAATTCACGGCCCAACTCACAGACTATGCCGGCTTTGCAAAAATGGTTTTCCCTGCCCTGTCAAACCTCGAATTGTGAATGGACTGTACCTACACCAAAACCGACATATACTTGTGATTGGTTGATATATGCTCCGCAGCAGGCTTTTGAAGTAAAGGACTATGCGGTTCAATTTTGGGCAGACAAGGAATCCGACCATTTTCCAGTTGTAGGAACATTTAATATTAAATAGTCTGAATAATTCAATACTAATTATGGTGGAAAGGGAGTTTTCTTGCCGAAAGGAAGCTATAATCTGGCAGATCTGAATGCCAGAGGTATCGAAAACGATTGGGCATCCTCCGCGAGAGTTCCAAACGGAGTTACCTTGACGCTGTACGAACACCAAAATTTCTCGGGGATCAACTGGGTGCTGACGACGGATACGCCACTCTTTTCTCAATTGACACCGACAGCCAATGATAAGGCCTCGTCCATGAAAGTGGAATAAATGATGACACTCTTTTTTCGGTAATCTTCTGCCGATCAGTTGTTGCGACCGATTGGCAGAAGATTATTGCTTTTTCTTTCAGATGACTTTCTTGCCTTTATCACAGAGGGTAACACGACATGACTAGCATTATCTTTTGTTGGTTTTTCTATCTGCTTTAGCAATAATTTTATAATGTTGTTACTTAGTTCCTCCAAGGGCTGACGTATGGCGGTGATCGTTGGGGAGATCAGGTTAAACGCTTCATGATCGTCAAAGGACACTATGCCGAAATCCATTTTCTTTTTAGCCGTTAGCTTATTTATTGCAGCCAACCCTGCAAGACAAAGATAATTGGTTGCAAAGATGATAGCGTCCAATTCCAGATTTTTTTCAAGAAAATCTTTAATAAGCTGCTGTTTGACTGTTTTTTTTGATTCAAAGGGTACAAAGGCTACTTTAGGGTCAACAGCTAATTTTTCCATCGTCTCTTGGTAACCTAATAATCGTTCATGCATTTGGCTTTGTGTAGATTCGAGTGTAACGAATCCAATCTGACGAAACCCCTTATCATATAGATGCATACAAGCTTCAATCATTGCTTCCTTGTTGTTGGTTCCGACAAAATCCACACCTTCGACCGGATCCCGGTCAAATAGAACAATTGGGATATGTTCATCCACCATTTCTTTAACGACATCTTCTATTCCTTTGGTTGGTGCAATAATATAGCCATCCAGTTGGCTCCGTCTGAAAAAATTGATAATCTCAATGGCTGTATTGGTATCACCGAGGGTACTGCTGTACATTATCCTATACCCTTTCGTTTTGGCTAGATTTTCGATCATGAGCGCTATTGGTCCAAAAAATGAGTCAGAAATATCTTCAACAATAAGTCCGATACTGCTACTTCGGCCTGTGGCTAGGCTTTGCGCTAAGTGATGCGGGTAAAAACGAACCTCTCTGACATAATCCAGTACTTTAGCCTGTAATTCTTTGCTAATCCGTCTTTCGTCAGCTTTTCCGTTAATGATCAACGATACGGTTGACTTTGCTATTTTTAAGTGTTTCGCAATGTCATTTATTGAAATCTTTTTATTTTCCATACATTCTAAAACTTAAAAATATAGATTTTTATTCACTTGTATCCATTATCGTTCAAAGCCTTTAGAATTTACCGGCATTGTTGTTGAAAAAGAGGTCGTTTAATGCAGCAAAGAAAAAAAGTGTCCAGAAGAAATCGGCAAGATCGTAAAGAGATTCAATGTACTTCATAATCTTTTCTTGGGCCATCATGGGGTTGAAGCCTTCTCTGTCAAGATGCATCAGGTCAACTTCGTGATTAGCTTTTTGTTTTTCGGATTTTCCCTTATTGATTTATCTGTTGTAAAATATTATGATTAAATTAGCGTAGATGAAAACTACAGCTAATCTTCTGGTGTCTATTTTGGAGCAGTCCCATAGTGCGATCGCAATTTATGATAGCATAGACCTAAATATTGCTTTTGTTAGCCAAGGTATGCTGGATATATTATGTGTGGATCGGTCCATCCTAGGGCGTAGTTTTTGTGCATGCTTTCCTCATTTTAAAGAAGAAGGTTTTTCATCTATTTTGAAAAACGTTTGGAAAACAGGAATTGTCTATCAGGCTGAGCGTACACCCGCAAATATTGTTCATGAAGAGACGAAAACACTGCGGTATTTTAATTTTGAATATAGGCCATTGCTTGACGAGGAGGGGAAAACCTATGCTATTTTGCATACGGCAAGTGATGTGACTGAGCAACATCTTGCTTACAAAAATGTGGAAGAAAAGCAAGAGCAGCTTATGTTTAGCCGCGAATTGGACGTGCTCGCCGGCACTTTGGCACATGATCTAAAAAATCCATTGTCTGTTTTGAAAATTGGGAATAGTTTTCTGAGCAAAAATGTGGGTGTTTCGGTTAAGGTAAGTGAAAGGTGGTTTGAAACCTTTGCGGCATCTATTCAAAATATAGAAAGTATTATAAATCAGACATTGCAGCTTGGCAAGATACGCAGTGCCGAGAAAGAAGTCGCGTGTGTGGCAATGGATAAAAAAATAAGGAATTGTATTGATGAAATTAAACTGGTATATCCCGACAAACAAATGGAAATCAAATTAGGAGATCTATTTCCTTTGTATACGGATGGCGGAATCGTTTATCAGGTTTTTATAAATCTAATTGGTAATGCCGTTAAATATGCAAAAAAATCAGGTGAGGCTTTTTTGCATATTTATAGTGAAAAAGCTGATAAAGGAGTAGTATATTATCTCGAAGATAATGGCATCGGGATTCCGGAAGACGAGTTGCAGAAGGTTTTTCTTACAAATGAACGGGCGAGTAATACTGCCAAGATTGCTGGATCGGGAATCGGGCTGGCATTGGTTAAACATCTCATGGAACGTATCGGTGGGACGATTCATTTATCGAGCGAACTTAACAAAGGGACCGTCGTTCGCTTATTTTTTCCAGTTTCATCGCGAACGTTAGCCTAAACAACTTTTGACCTAATACTAACTTCGGCTGGAAGTTTTATTTCGGGCATGAGGAAAATAAAATTCTTGTGATTGAATTTTCTTGGGCGAAATAATCGTATTTTGCGTAGCTGCAAGCAAGATGAAATAACAGCGTAAACAAATTTAAATTTAAAAAATCAGCTACTCAAAATCCGTTGTTGAGTAGCTGATTTTCTAATTTATCGCTTCACAAATGCGATACCGCTGATGCTTGCAGATCCGCCTGCCGTTAATGGCTTGGATACGGTGTTCCAGACCACGGGATTAAATTGGTTTCCTGTATTGGTCTTTTGGACCATCACGCTGGTGGAACCGCCGTTCAATACAAATGCATCGTAACTACTTAAGGCTCCCATCAAAACGGCAACATCATTTAAACTGATGCCTACTGAAAAATTGGTGTCACCGCCATCAACAACCAAGGCATACATCGTTTTATTATCTGCGGATAGGCCAATGGCTGTTATCGCTTGAACAATTGCTGCTGTAGTCAAAACGTTATAACCTCGGTAACGGACCCAATTGGTCCCGGATACCAGTCCGCTAAATTGATTCAAATCATAAGGCTCAAAAGCAAACTTGGTGGTATCGGCACAATTGCCAATATAAGGCGAGCCATCTTTGCGTATTGCAAAGAAAGGTCTGGTCTTCTCTTTGGTCTTTATATTGCTCGTGGATACATTGATCTGCCGCCCGTTTTTAATGTAGGAATAAGTGGACGATAACGCCGCATTTATTGCTGCGAGGATCTCGCCGCCTGCGCGTGGTTCGCTATACTTTGCCATATCACCTATCGGCTGGCTCACATATAGGTAATCATCAAATGCACTCATGATTGAAGGAAAAACCGCTTTTGATGAAAGATCTACAGTGAGCAGTTGAAGGCTCACGCGTTGATCGAGCTTGTTCTGGTAGCGAATATGGGTTCGTACAAGTCCTTTGGTTAGGGTAACAGATGAATCGACCAGAAATGTTTTGATGAGGTCGGTCTGCGCCATGAGCTTCTTGGTGACGGGCTCTATTTCCTTGTCTTCTGGAATAATATCGGTGGGCGGAGTTACTATCTCTTTATCGTCAAAGCTGGGATAATCATCCCTTTGCTTGCAGGAATATAGCATGCTGATGCACGTGATGTACAAAAGGACATTTCTTAATATTGTTTTTCTTTTCATATCTATCGAACTAAGAAAAATGAAACATAAGGCTTCATGATGGTGCTGGTAAATCCATCATAGCCCAAAGCATAAATGACATATGACCTGCGGTCCAGGATGGCTCCTGCATTGCTGTAGGACGCGATTACAGTGCCATTTGTTACCGGAGATCCCGCTTTGCGGATCTTCCAGGTACGGGTGGCAATGCGGTTGAGCTGGAAATATGGACTTGTTTCCAGGTATTTAATGTCCTTGGCGACAAGTGAGTCTTGCACGGCGATGGCATCTGCGCTCCCAGTGGCCGCAGCACCATAGTACAGGTCTATTGATGGTACATTGGGCATCAGATTGGTAAAGTGATACCTTGCTTGTGTACTGTCGGGCCGTGTGAGGTCTTCTTCATTGAGGATCATTTTTGTGTTCTGCGCCGTATCGGTAATATGAATGGTATAGCGCTTGCCTGCGCTCAGGTTAACGGATGATTCGGCCAAGATAATGGAGTCGCGTCCATCGTCGGTTTTATGTGGAAGGGCAACTTGTACTTTTACGTTGCCGGCTTTCCATTTTAAAAAATCAGGCCGTGAATCTCCACGGGTATTATACCCGCCGCCGGGAAAGGGCTCGCGTCCCCGGATGCGTGAAGTAACGCGCTGATCGTCAAATTTGACATACATATAGCGGTCATCGGGATATATCGATGCCATATTGATTTTCACGATGACATCATCGGCGCCAAGTAAATCTACTTTTCCAAAGTCCTGAATGGATTTCTCGCATGAATATAGGCCAAAGACACCTAAAGCTAGAAATGCTAAGTTTTTGAATATCTTCATAATGTTTCCTTTAATACGTTAATAAGTTGTTGTAACAAACCAGGTTGGCTTAATCACGTACTCCGGCTCTAATCCGCCCCATCGTTCAAGCTCTGAAGCATTCCATACGTACTCCGAATTATAACGAGGCCGGACGCGGTAACAATAATCATTGTAAGTCAGCTGGCTGCCGGCCAATGGAATAAACTGCTTGAATATTTCCGTGTTATAATGATATTTCCTTAAATCACACCATTGTTCAAGACCTCCCCAGCCCCATTGCACAATATACTTTTGTCCCATAATGTCGGGAAGGGTTAGATCAGCAGCTGATAGCGGTATTTCTCCTCCCTTGATGTAATTATCTATTTCAACAGCAGTAATGGATTTTTCATTGGTTGTATTGATGTACTTATTGACGAAGTTCATGTGGGCATAGATACCTTTGATATAGGCCTCATAGGCCTTTGCTGCGTCGCCTTTGATAAAGAGGGCCTCGGCTTTGACCAGTTGCAGCTGCGCATAGGTCATCAATGGAAAATCTGCGGCGTCTCTAAAGATGAATTTGCCTACACCGCTACTGACGTCGCCTAGGATATTTGGAACGGTGGTATTGGATACATTGGGCTCACCACCGACGAAAATACTGTCAACAGGATTATTGATCATCAACATACGCGATAGGCGAGGGTCTGTCGATATTTTTGGATTTTCAATAGGTTCGCCCCGCAATCCCCCGGTTAGGTAGCGCACAATAGGCTTACCGGCTCTGTTGTAATAGGATGTGGTATAAAGGCCGAATTTTGAGCTCACCACATTGGCTGTTTCGGATTTGTCGCCGTCAAATTTAACGCCTGCATCATCGGATGGTGAATCAAAGGAGCGGTCCACAAAATAGGCAATCGAGTCTGCATACTTTTCCTTAAAATCGGGTTTATTAACCAAGTGAATGTACTGAAGTGCTTTTAGGCCATAGACAAATTTGCGCCAACGGTCCATATTGCCCCGAAAGAGATTATCGCCCTTTTTTGAATTGAGGTTGGCGCTGTAATCGACGGGGCTTTTTTGATCCAGATAATATAATGCAGAATCACACCATACGCGTACTTTAGCATACACTTCTGGTTGGTCATTGTATCTGAAAGATAACTGTTGCGTACGCAAGGCCTCATCGAGAATAATGGGGCCGTGATAGTCGGTCAGCATCTGATAGCCCCAGGCTTTTACGGCATAGCCGATTGCGGCATATTCATATTTCTGATTGGCTATGGCGTCATTGATCATCAACTGCAGGTTGAGTCCATGATCAAAATAGACCATACGCCACATCACACCGCCAACATCACTTTGCTGCGGGAAACCATGACGTTCCCAGATCCGGGAGGATTCGTCTGTGCTCGCGCCCAAGATGGTTTGATTGAATTTGTTCATCTGCCGCTGGTCATTGGCATAACCATTGGCCATCTGATAGATGATCGGAGCTAGAAGCAATTCGGCTTTGACTAGCTGCGGGTTGGACGGATTTTCATTGATGTCCAGGTATTTTTTACAACTGCTCAATCCGGCAAGGACTGAAAAGATGAGTATATAAAGTTTTGTTTTCATGATATATTCCTCCTAAAATCTCAAGTTAAGACCAAAATTGAAACCTCTTGGCTTAGCCATGTTTCCGTAATCTATACCATATCCGCCGATGCCGCCAAGGCCTGCCGTATTACTATTGCTTTCCGGGTCAAGTCCTGTATAATTCGTAAAAAGAAAAAGATCGGTAGCGGTAAAAAATACACTTAATGCAGCTTGTGGCGAAATACGCTGTGTGAGATGCTTGGGAAGTGCATAGCGGAGTGTAACATCGCGCAGTCTAAATGCATAGATGTTTTTCTCGATAAACATCTGCGGTTCTATATTGGTCATATAGTAGGCTGAAGCTGAATAAGGGGTTACCGCAATACGGTTCGTTGTTGGATTGGCTGTATTTTCGAGTCCGTCCTCGAGTACCCCCTCAATCACCCGAGGGTTTTCCCGATTTAACGTCTTAACAGACTGCCCATAGGTATAGAGCCTATAATCCAGTCCATTGAGCACATCGCCACCTTTGCGGAGGTCCCATAAAAAGGTGAGGTAAAAATCTTTGTAGTTGAACTTATTGACAATGCCCAGCGTGAAGTCAGGAATACGATCTCCAATAGGATAATATTTGTCGGTGCCGGCGATGGGTAGACCGGTTTGAGGGTTTATCAAAATGTCTCCGCGACCGTTTCGCTTAAATTGTGTTCCAGTTAAGGTACCGATACTATAGCCCGGCATGACCGAAGACCTTACGCCGCTCAGTACCCAGGTGTCAGAATCATACAGTTCGGGCAATTCTTCCGCTAATGAAAGTACTTTTCCTTTGTACTGGGTAAAATTAAAGGTCATGTCCCAACTGAAATCGGTTTTTTTGATCGGGTTGACGTTGACTTGCAATTCGGTACCGTAAGTCTTGACTTCACCGCCGTTCATCATCCGTAAAACGAAGCCTGAGCCATAACTCAGTCGCGGTAGAATGATCTGCCCGGTGCTTAAACGGTTAAAATAGCTGAAATCAAATGTAAGGCGGCGCTTAAAAAAGCCAAATTCGAGTCCTGTTTCAAAATCGCGGGTTTTTTCGGCTTTCAGATCGGGATTTCCGCCATTCACACCATAGGCAAATCCACCACCTGTGGATAGCTTGGGCTCGAGATTAGATAACGTGTAATAGCTTTTAAAGGGCGCTTTTCCCGTTGTTCCCACAGAGATGCGGTATTTTCCGTCGCTGAGCCATTGCACTTTATTTTTGAAGAAAGATAAGTCTGAAAAATTGAAGGCCAACGAAGCCGATGGATAGCCAAAATAGGGATTATTGGGCATCATTCGGGAGGCTGCATCCAGTCGTCCGGTTAAATTTAGATACAGCAGGTTGTCAAGATATCCAAATCCAGCCTGTGCCAAAAATCCAACTGTCCGAAAGTTATTGGCAACAGATCGCGCCAGGCGCGTGCTCGGAAAGGTGTTGTTGATGCTGTAAAAGTTGGGATCGTAAAAGTCCTCGCCATATTGGGAGTTAGTAAGGGTATTGTAGTCTTTAAATTCTGTTCCCAAGTTTGCCCTAAAACTAATGTCGCGCCCGATTTTTGTATTGGCCGTCGCCATAAATGATCCCGAGAGCACGCGTGCATTGACTTGATACTCATTCATGGAGCCATTGCGTACATTGGTCGAAGACCCTGATCCGGAGTAGGATTGAGGATGGTAAACGCTTTGCCCCCGTGTGTTGGCAAAGTCGATGCCGATGATCCCGTTGAGGCTTAGCCAGTTCGTAGCGCGATAGGTCATGTTGGAAGTGGCAAGGAGGCGGTTTACATCATCATTGGCGGTGTTGCGGTATACATCCCAAAAGGGATTATCCAGCTCATTGTAAATATCGGTGCTGTGGAGTACACGATTCCCTTTTTCATCGATCCAGTCGCGAACATCGTACAGCGGGTTGAAGCGCATCAGGGTAATCAGGTAGCCTGTATTGCCTTTACGGACTTTATCGTTTTGTGAATTGATATAGTTGAAAGAGGTGTTAAATTCGAGTTTGTCGTTAAATTTTGCTGTTCCATTGAGGCGGGTCGAAAACCGCTTATAGCTGGTATTGGGGACGATACCAGTATTGTTGCTGTATTCATTGGACCAGCGGTAAGTCACTTTTTCTGATCCGCCTTCGAAAGAAAGATTATGCTTTTGATTATATCCGGTGCGGAAGAAGTTGTTGACATTGTCTTTGTAGAGCGTGACTCCTTCTGCATATTTTGGTCCCATTGAATAGACCGAATTAGCGGCGTATACACCATTGGTTCCCTGTGCATAAACATATTGCCGCTCGGGGTATTTATTGACCGTTTCAACACGTCCTGAGAGCGAATAGTTGACGGTAAATTTACCGGCTTTTCCTTTCTTGGTTGTTATGAGAATGGCTCCGCCTGCACCTTGGCTGCCGAATTGGGCTGTCGCCTCTGGGCCTTTCAGGATGGTATAGGTTTCGATATCGTCTGGATTGATATCCATTGCCCGATTGGAGTAATCGAGATCTCGATTTGCTCCATTGCTAGCCAGGTCATTTTCATTCAGTGTGGAGTTGTTGATGGGTACGCCATCGACAACGATAAGGGTATTGTTGTCGCCAGAGATGGAGGCAAAGCCGCGCAGTACGATTTGTGCCGATGCACCTGGCATACCGCTTGTACTATTGATTGAAAGGCCCGGTACACGGCCTTGGAGACCTTGGAAAAACGATTCGCGTTGGGTTTCGGATACATCTGATCCGGCAACGATAGGTGTGGAGTATCCGAGGGTTTTTCGATCACGTTTGACTCCGAAAGCGGTGACTACCACTTCGTCGAGGGACGAACTGTTTTCGGATAGGCTGATGTTGATTACCGACTGCCCCATGAGCGCTTTTTCGATTTGGTTATAACCGACATGTCTAAAAATTAAGGTGGCGTTTTCTTGTACGGTGATCTTGTACATTCCACTGTTGGTGGTGATGGACTGGGTGTTTTTGCCTTTTTCGAGAACTGTTACACCGCCTAATGCCGACCCATCTGTCGTAGTGACTTTACCGGTAACGATTTTTTGGGCCAGGGCGACACCATACGTACTCAGTAAACTCACTAGTATGAGCATACTTCTTTTCATAATAAAATTGTGTTTGATTAGTTTCGTTTAACTTAGGTTTTGCCAATACACCTGGTGCTTGGGCAACATAAATATTGTGCTATTTCATAAAAATTTATAGCGGTTAGAAATCGGTTTGTATATGTTTTATATCAAATATAGCATAAAAATGCATTTTTTCAAATTATTATACAATTTTTGGATTGAAATATTGTATTTAAACGAATAAAAATGCAAAAATACGCTTTTTTAAAACGAAGGGTTTAGCGTAAAATTGAAGAGCCCAGCCTGTTTACTAAATCAGACTGGGCTCTATTCGTTTAAATCGGTTTTTTACGTCCTTTAGCAACCTGGATTTTGTGTCAAACTATTGTTGCCGACGCAATGAAGGTGGTATTGCCTAAAGTGCGTAATAGTTGATGGACTACTTACCTAATGCCAGCTACTGTTGAACGGGTATCGATCGTAAAACATCTTTTGTTAAGGGTTTTGAAAGATAAGAAAGCACCATGTTGTTGTCTGCTGCGCGACTCTGGTCTCTTAAATCTACGGAAGAGGTTAACATATGTATGCGCAAGTTGTCCTTATTGGGAAAATCTTGCATCGCTTCCAGAAATTGCCAGCCATCCATAATCGGCATATTGATATCCAAGAAGACGAGATAGGGATTTTGTTGATTTTGCTGTATGTATTCCACCGCTTTCTTTCCATTTTCTAAAATGACCACAGTCGCATCGGGATAGACACTAGCAATGATTTTAGTATGTACAAAATTGATGACAGCGTCGTCATCTATAAGTAGTATCTGTTCCATTTTAATGATGAATAAGGTTTGTTTTAACGGTGATTTGCGCAATCACCGCATCTAATTCTTTTGCGGAATCCATAATCAGATCCATAATTTCAGCAGTAGATTTTCCGCCGCCATCTAATTCCTTTGAAAGGTAAATTAGGCTCATGATCCGTGTTAGTGGAGCGCGGATACTGTGAGACTGCAGCCAGGCGATTTCACAGAGGGTCTCGTTCTGTTTCTTTATTTGATCCATAGCCTGATGGGAAGCTGTAATATCTTGTATTGTGCCTTCAATTTTAATCGTATTACCCGTTTCATCAGTGACTAATCGCACTTCTTGATGCACCCATTTCAACTTTCCCGATAAGGTGATGATTTCATGCTCAAAGCTTTTGATAATTCCAGGCTCTACGTGAAATAAAGGATCATCCTCGAGCATATGCTGGTCTTTGGGCTGCAAAGTTTGCTTGATATTTTCTAAGCTGGGGATAAAGGTGCTAGGCGAACACTCATAAATTTTGTACATCTCCTCACTCCATTCCGTGACATCCGAATCTATAGTTCTAAACCAGTACCCGAGCTTAGCAATTTTTTGGGCTGTCTTTAATTGTTCATAAGCTGTTTGTAACGCGTGCTCGGCAAGCTTTTGTTTGGTGATATCCTTCCCGACAGCAACAAGCGTTTTGGATTCTGCTGCTACAGTAGCCGACCATTGCAACCATTTCATATCACCGGAGGATGTTAAAAACCGACCCGAAAAACGCTCGGTGTTATGGCCGCTCATCAATAACGAAAACCCTTCTTCTAAACGCTCTCGATCTTCGGGATGGATGAGTTCAAACATGGGGGTAGCATATAGATATGTTGTAGGATAACCCAGCACTTGGCTGAAAGCTTTATTGCATTTTTTGATATAACCATCGAAACCAATTATGCACAGCGGATCTGAAGAAATATTGAAAATAGAACGATACTCTTCTTCTGTCACTTTTTGTTTGACGAGTGGGCCAAGCTTTTCGCTGACATTGGTCAGTAAATTTATCATTTCGACAAGATTCTCTGGCGCAGACGTCGAAAAACATACGATGCAGCCCAGAAATTCATCGCCATACATAACCGGTCGTCCGATTCCCGTGGAAAGACCCACCGTCCTGGCCGCTTCTGCGCGTAGAAAATCTTTATTTTCGCCGAGATCGTCCCAAATAACCACCTTTTTTTCTTTCCATACTTTACCTGCGAGCCCGTCCTCTTCTGTAAAGGAAGTCAATTCCTGCGTCTGTTGGTGAAATAGCGCGAACTTACTTTGCTGCGACGATTTTGACACAAGGTGTAACTCGCTGTGGTCTGGAGCGACCAACCAGATCTCGCTGACACGTATCTTGGGAAGCAACACCAATCGTTGAAGGGCTTGATCTAGTGAGGATATCAGGGAAATAGACTTTGCAAAGGTTAAGGTCAGCTCGGTAAAAAGATCGTTGACGATCTTCTCTTTGATTTCGGCGGTGACCTCCTGCGTATTAGCAATGATGCCCTCAATAAGGGGCGTGTTTAGGTGGTTGGATAATTCGGTTTTAAACCAGCGCAGATCGCCGTTTGCATCGGGAAACCGATATGCGCCAATGGAAGCCGACTTCGATACCTTCATTTTGTCGAGCTGCGCCTTGACCTGGCGAGCATCATCTTCATAGATGAATTCAAAGGCACTTTTGCCCACAAAGGCTTCAGGATCCATCCCCAGAACGGTAGTGGATGTAGGGGCTACATACTTGTATTTGCCGTCGAGGTCGATAATGGCCACAAGATCCCGACCATTTTCGATTAATGATCGAAACCTTTTCTCACTGAATGAAAGCTCCTTGTAGGCCTTGTCTAAGTTGCGTTCTTTCTCATAGAGCTCGGTCAGTTCGGTGGCGGTAACGATTTCGGCTTGAATGCCGTTGAAATTGATGGTGTTGCCTTTAATCTGTACATACATAATACTGCCATCACGTTTCTGATGCCGAAAAATACTTTTCTTAAATTTTTTTAGCCGGCTTTTGGTTCTTTCTACAGCTTCCTCCAATTTCGGTATATCCTCTTGCGGGCGAATATCTCTGATTGTCATTTGCTTAAACTCTTCCTCGCTATATCCGTAGTGATGGATGGCTTCTTTATTTACAGCAAGAAAACGTAATGTATCTAGGTCATAGATCCACATGGGTAGCGGGACTAGGTCGAATATGGCCCGGTCAAAATCGGATCTTTCGGTAGTTACACTAAGCATATAGATTCATGGGTATACTTATACACAGTAAAAAGTTGTGTATCTAAAAATAGCAAAAAAATAGATAGATTATATCAACCGCGGAAATTAATGGCAGGCTACGGGCTCTGGGTAATCGGCTTTCGCCATTCCTTTGACCAGCTCACCACACTTGCGCATCGACGCTGCATACGGATTTTCTATCGTCTTGTCGTAACTTAGCCAATAGCCTTTTTCCATAGGGCAATACTGCAGGTACATCGCCTCATCGGTACATTTCATCGTCTCCATAATGGTAAATAGGGATTGTGTGACTGCAGAAAACGACGCTTTCATAGCCGTTAGATCTTGTGCGGCTTTCAGGCCGGCTGCATCGGCCTTCATGGTTTGGCTTACCTTCTTTAGACGCATCATATCGTCGAGCTGCAATCCTTTCAGCCGAAAGTTCTGCACTTCTTTTTCCAGCTGAACGGCATGTGCTTTGCCGCTGGCAAAGTTGTCTGGATTAAATCCGTAACCAGCTGTCAAATTTACAACTTTTCGGCTGAATACTTCCTATTGGGGGCAATAGTTTTCAGCCGACAGTATGTATGCTGCGCTGTAAGTTTTGATAATGAGTGCAAATGAGGAAGTTTTGAGTATGTTTCCTCAATATATTAGTCCTTAATGGCAGAGGAGAGATCGATAAATTGCTTTTTGTAGGCAATTTATCTAAGTTTGAAGAAGAAATTAAAACAAAAATAGGAAGGAGCGATACTATGGGCACTCAAGAATATTTATTAGATAAAGCTGAAAAAAAAGGAATTCAGAAAGGTAAGATTGAAGGTAAGATTGAAGGTAAAATTGAAGGTAAGCGCGAGGAAGCTATTGCCATTGCATTGGAGTTTAAGAAAATGGGTTTACCTATTGCTGATATTGCTAAAGGTACCGGGCTTTCTATCGAAGAAATCGAAAAACTGTAATCAAATACTTTTAAAGTTTATAGATATTTATTGTGAGCCATTTCCGAAAGGGAATGGCTTTTTCATTTTCAAGATGGAGTAGCTCTAATAAAAAACTCCCCCTTCATCGCTGATAAAAGAGGAGAAACTTTATAAATCTAAATTATGAAAAAATCTTATCGTTAATAATAAAGCGTCCTAATAGATTAAGCCGCTTCGCTAGATTTTGGTATATTTCAACCGGCTAATCTAATATAGGAATAATTCTTCTCTGAAATTCAAAAATTAAAAATATCTTTTTGCAGTTTGTTTTTCCTGGTTTTTGCAATTGTCTTAGCTAAGTCTAATCATTGAGCGCTTACTGTGCCGTTAATGTAGTCGAAAAAGTTGGCTAGGGGGCGCTTGCTAATCTATTTCACTTAAATAGCATAGAGAATGTTGTGTCACGAAATCAATTAAGCATTTTTCTTCTTCACAATTGTATTACTCTTGTCTTTCAATTCCTTGGCTTGGCGTCGCATTTTCTTTAAGGAAATGCTGGACTTGGTTGAGTTTGCTTGAACTGCCAATAGGTCCATCTCTAAGAATGATATTTTGTAGTTCATCTTTAAGGTCCTTCATTTATATCTAGTTCAAAGACACTTATCTATATGCAGACTAGGGTGTGTTGCTATATGCCCTTTTCTAACCCAATTATTGGACGCTAGGCATCACCTTAGCAGCAGTCGAAGAGTTTGCAGTATTATTCGTCTCGCTCTTTTCGTTGTTTAGAGATAGTATAGAATTCGTAAATAGTTATTTGTATAATTGTTCAGATACATCTATCAGTTTCATATTTTGAGATTTCGCAATCGAAAAAACTTCATGAGCATAAAAATCATCTGCAGTTTGATTTAGTACTTTCGTGAATCTTGTATTTTCTAATTTTTACTAATTAAATTAGTTTTTTTATATTGTTATTTCGTATCTTTGTACTGTTAACCAGTTGATAAATAATTATGAGTCCAAAATCAAGGCGTGTAGACGACCCTTTGTGGAAATCTATCTTAGAACAAACGTTCTCGCATTTTTTACGATTTATCTTTCCGGATGCGGATGCCGTTTTTGATCTGAGCAAACCCTTTGATTATCTCGATAAAGAGTTTGAGAGTTTATTTCCTCCGGAAAGCAACGGCAGGGGAGTCCGTTATGTAGACAAGCTTGTGAAGGTATTTTTAAAGGATGGCAGCGAACAGTTCGTACTCTGCCATGTAGAGATTCAGAGCAATAAAGGCAGGGGAGATTTGGCCGAGCGCATGTTTCGCTATTTTTATAGAATATGGGATCGTTACAAAGTTCCAATTACAGCTATTGCAATTTTGGCAGATGAAAACAAAGGCTATCGACCAGTGGTATATAGCCAGGAGTTTATGGGAACTTCATTACGCTACGATTTTAATAGCTATAAGATCCTCGATCAGGAAGAATCGGAATTGCGAGCAAATGAGAATCCATTTTCAGTGATTGTCCTTACTGCACTTTTGGCTGTAGTAAACAAGAAAGTGACCGATGATGGACTGAAAGAAATAAAACATGATCTGTATGATGAGATGATGAAAAGGAAGATGGATAAGGATACCCGACAGGGGCTATATGATTTCCTTACTTACTACGTAAGTTTTGATAATGAGGAAGTTTTAAGTATATTTGAACAAGAAATTAAATCAAAAATAGGAAGGAGCGATACAATGGGCACTCAAGAATATTTATTAGATAAAGCTGAAAAAAAAGGAATTCAGAAAGGCATTGAAAAAGGTCTTAAGACTGGTATTGAAAAAGGTAAGCGTGAAGAAGCTATTGCCATTGCACTAGAGTTTAAGAAAATGGGTTTACCTATTGCTGATATTGCTAAAGGAACCGGTCTTTCTATCGAAGAAATCGAAAAGCTGTAATCAAATACTTTTAAAGTTTATAGATATTTATTTTGAGCCATTTCCGGAAGGGAGTGGCTTTTCATTTTAAGGATGCTATATGGTCAAAAAAAACTCCCCTTTCATTGCTGATAAAAGAGGAGTGCCTTTTTAAACTAAATATATGAAAAAACCTTATCGTTAATAATAAAGCGTCCTAATAGATTAAGCCGCTTCGCTAGATGTTGATATATTTCAACAGGCTAATCTAATATAGGAATAATTTTTTGGAATTGGAAAAATAAAAATATTTTTTTATGTCTGCTTCTCCATTTTTTTTGGCTGGCTTAGCTTAACCCAATTATTGGTCGCTCGTCATCGCCGTGGAAGTAGTCAAAAAGTTGACTTGGTTTTATTTGTAATATTTTTGCTAAAGCATACACTTGATAGGGGTAAAAACCGGTATCATCATTTTCATGTAGGATTTTTCTTATTGGGTACACTTGAGGTCCAATTTTCGGTGTCATATCTTTATGTTTACGGCTGGCAACGAAAATTACCTTAGCGAATTTACTTAAGCTTTCATTGGTTTGTGAATTTTTCCGTACCCGTCATTGGCTAAGCCTACACGTTCAATACCAAGTGATGTGTTTCTATTTTTTATCAGATAGGGCCTCTATCAATAACTTTTGTGTAGAAATTAAATCCTTTTGAGTCTGTATTGTTTCTTCCTGCCTAGATATCAGTCGATTAGCCTGGTCTAACTGCTCGTTCAGAGAATTGATTTTTTCATTCCATTGTTTATACTCTTCCTCTCGATAAGTTTTAAATGGCTCATCGTTATAGTAATATTGTATGAAATTATGGTCTAATGCCTTTGAATAGGTTAATAGTTTATCAATGGAAAGAGAAGATCTTTTATAATCATTTCCAACATTTTGCTGGTTTTCATTTATCAGATCACCAACCAATTTCTGCGACAAGTTTTTTCTATCCGCGATTTCCTTAATCTTTTCTCCGATATTCATTAATTTTATTTGTTGTTTTTACAAAATATTTTTTTGATAATTTTTATTTAATTATATTTGTATCATAATCAGGTAATCTGATTTAGTCTCGGATATCGAAACGGCAAATTTCAAATGACACGAGATGTAGGGTTTGCGAACCCCCCAGCTTTTTGTATCTTTACAACAAGGAGGGGCGAGCACTCTCTATTGGAAACTGTGTCAAGGCTCTTTGCCGTGCCCGATGTTCGGTGGAAGATAGTGAGGCTCGCCCCTTTTATATTTAGCCATGCCTTTCATATCTTCCCCCCTTGAGACTCTTTTTGTTAACCATATTGTAATATTATGAGATCAAAAGAGCTAAGAACATTTACAGAACGACGGCAGATCAAGGATCAGCTTCGTCGGCTTGCAGTATCACTGCTCATCAAGAACAAATACTGCCCGCCAGAATAGCTTCTCAAAAGCTTAAAATCAGCAATGGCCCTTTACCTCGGATGAGGAATGTGCATACAAAAGCCAACAAAGGCCTGTGGATAGCACCGCCACTGTTGATTTTGCCGACCGGTACTTTTTTAAGATCTATGCCCCAAAAATGCACGGCTCCCTTCTCTTTTATCTTCGCACTTTAAAAGTAAGGGTTTCCGAAATCAAAAGCAAAGATTAAAGAAAAATACGATTGTAGATTATCTATATATAAGGTCGGTTTTATATTTTACCAACGGACGCGGTATCGTCTCTATCAAATTACGTGTAACTGTCCTGCACCGCGCCCGATAACCTATTTCTTATTTTTTCACCGCTGTGACCTGAGTTCATTCAGGTTCCCGCAAAAAACTGATTTCGGTCGGACAGGGAGAGCTATGTGCTATGGTCACAGCTAAAAACTAAACACATGAAAGCCATTTATGAAGATCTCCTGCATCTTGATAGGCCATTTTACGAGATCCATGAAGACAGTTACGATCCATTGAAATGTATCGAAAACTTTTGGGATAATTATCCGCTAGTCTCAATACGCGAATACCTATATGCTTTGGATTTCAAATGCAAAAACCTCGAAACAGCTGCCGAATGCAAATTGGAGGCTGTACAGCAAACGCTATTTTTGGCCGATATCCTGCGTGCTCTGATGGCGTATTTCCTGACGCATAGCCGCCATTTAGATACAACCCAAATAAAGCTGTCAACACTGGACCTCAATAGGAAGGAACTCCAGCTGACCAAAAAAATCAATGATTTTTTTCAATCCATTAACCCACCAAAACCTTAAGATGATGAAATCAATACTATATAATTTGTACAAGGCTTTTAAGAGCAAACGAGCACGAGCGATACTGCTGTGTTTGGTTTCTATGTTTAGTTTATCGGCCCAGACCCCCCGCAAGGACAGCGGGGCGGATGGGCTTTCTGCAGTTGCACCGATCAATGTAGGCGATCGGGTGCCCGAAGATTTTTATACCCGACAGTATAAAGTTTACACGAATGGTAAGGCTATCACTACAGATCTAAAACATCTGAAAGGTAAGCTGATCATCTTGGACTTCTGGGCCTCATGGTGCGGAATGTGTCTCACTCAGATGCCAAAAGGGGAGAAGCTGAGCCAACAGTATGCAGATACGCTAGCCATGGTACTTGTCAATACCAAACATCGCCGGGATGATCTCCAAAAAATCAAAAAGACCTATAGCGAAACCTTAGCTCGGATAGGAGGGAGCGCGCTACCTACTGTTTATAATGATGAATATCTAATAAGCTTGTTTCCGCATGCTTCAATTCCGAGATATGTATGGATCTCGCCACGCGGTACCGTGCTGGCAATTACAGGTCATACATTCGTAAATAAAGAACAGATTGATAATGTAATCGACTTGTTGAGGGGGCAAGGTAATTATGAATAGATGGTTAACTTACGCGCTGTTCATTACATTATGCTTCTTGCAGATGGAATTAAAAGCGCAGCACAACTATACTGGAACAGTAGTAGATGAGTCCGCCCACCCAATTGCTGGCGCAAGCATTACGCTGTTGAAAACAAAGACGCAAACGAGGACGGATCGCGAAGGAAAGTTTCAAGTATCGGCGACTGATCTTAGTGAACGGCTATCTGTCAGCTACATGGGGTATGAAACGCGTGTACTGGCGCTTGCTGAATCCAAAAATAGGAACTTTTGGATCGTTCTTAACAAGAAAACAAATCAGCTTGAGGAGGTGATGGTCGAGACAGGCTATCAGCGCATTCCCAAAGACCGTGCTACCGGGGCTTTTGCACAGGTAGATGAAAAGGTCATAACGCAGAGACTATCATCGGGCAATATTCTTGACCGCTTAGAAGGGAATTTTTCGGCTCTGCAGATGGATCGGCGCGATGGTACCAATCAGATCAATATTCGCGGTATCAATACGCTTTCCAGTGCGCTCATGGGACCGCTAATTATTGTCAATGATCTGCCTTTTGAGGGTGATATCAACGCGATTAATCCGAATGATGTGGAGACCGTTACGCTGCTTAAGGATGCTGCAGCAACATCGGTCTGGGGGGCACGGGCCGGAAATGGTGTTATCGTAATCAAACTAAAAAATCACAATAAACAGGAGGGAACAGCGGTGGATTTTTCGTCTAATCTAACCATTACCGCCAAACCTGACCTGATGTATTTACCTAAAATGTCTTCGGCAGAGTTTATAGATGTGGAAAAAATGCTTTTTGATAAAGGATTTTACAATACCATATTGAACGGTACTAATTCGAATAGGGGTATTGTATCTCCAGTTGTTGATGGCCTGTATGATCTTTCCAAAGGATTGATCACGCAAGGGGAAATGGATGCGCGTATCGAACAATATATGACTCAGGATTATCGAAAAGACCTGCTGCGCTACGTCTATCGCAATGGTATCTTAAGCCAAAATAATATTGCGCTGTCTGGTCATGATGAGCAGAGTGGTTACCGAGTAGGGATCGGCTACAATAGAAATATGCTCAGCAAAAGGGAAAGTAGTAATCAGCGGCTGGTGATCAATGGAAGTTATCAGCTGAATTTCTGGAAACGCTTTAAGCTGGAGAGCAACCTGCTTTATTCCAATATGAAGAATAGCTATAATCCGGACCTCATTGATTATCCAATTGGTGTGGGCGGAGGTAGGACAAATCTATATCCTTACGCACAGTTGATGGATGATGCCGGTAATCCCCTAACGATTCCATCACAATATAATTTTAGGTATATGGAGACTGTAGCTACGCGCAATGAGGGACTGCTGGACTGGTTTTATCGACCGTTGGACGAATTTGGTACATCCAGATCCGATAATAATACCAATTATTGGAATGCAGGGCTTAAACTGTCGGTCAAGCTGTGGAATAGTCTAGATATTACAGGCCAATACGGCTTTGAAGGTCAATTGGGTGCGAATCGAACCTTACGCGGGCAGGAATCCTTCTTCACACGTGATCTGATCAACCGTTTTACGCAGATCAATAATGGGGCGGTAAAACGGATTGTGCCGCTGGGAGGGATACTGACCAATGGTAACAATGATTTCACCAGCCATAAAGGAAGAGTACAGCTCAATTTTGCACACAAATGGAGTGACCTACATGAACTGAATTTTTTTGGGGGCGCTGAAGTGTCGGCACGCAGGGAAGAAAGCAACCTGTTTACAACCTATGGTTTTGACGAAAATCTGTACAATAGCCAACTGATAGATCCAATAACTGCCTATCCGATCTATGATGGTCTGAGTGGATTGAGCCGTATTCCCTATACAAACGGGTTTGATAAACGAATGCGTCGATATGTATCGCTATTTGGGAATGCTTCCTACACTTATCGGGGGCGTTATATCTTTTCGGTAAGTGGCCGAAAAGATGCCTCTAACTTGTTTGGGGTAAATGCCAACAACAAATGGAATCCATTGTGGTCGGCTGGATTGGCGTGGAAGCTGTCAGATGAAGCCTTTTTTCCGAAGAATAAAATGGTTAATAGTTTGAAGCTGCGGTCTACATTGGGGCATAGTGGTAATTCGGGTGGTATGACAACTAGTTTGCCTATTATCAGTTATATGTCGGGACTAAATACGGATGTCAGCACTTTTCCACGTGCCATCGTCTCGTTGCTGCCCAATCCATCGCTCCGTTGGGAAGATGTCCGCATGTTCAATGTCGCGTTGGACGCTTCCTTGATCAATAATCGGATTGTACTTTCCGCGGATGCTTATTTTAAAAAGTCGACGGATCTTTTTGCATCGGATCCCATCGACCCTACTTTTGGTTTTAGTACGCTGCGACGGAATGTGGCTATTACTTCGGGAAGGGGTATTGATATTGATCTCAATGCAAAAATATTGGATGGTAACTTTAAATGGAATGCGACGGTACTGTTTACCATAAATAAGGACAAAGTGAACAAATATTATGGCGGTACCTGGCGTGCTTTGACTTTTACCTCTTATGCAGGGCAAAGTATTTCTCCAGTCGAAGGTAAGGCACTCTATCCTGTATTCTCTTACCGCTTTATGGGACTTGATCCTGAAAATGGCGATCCGCAAGGATCGCTGCAGGGGGCTATCTCTAAGGATTATACCAAAATCCTGGCAGACTCTATCCAAAATTTGGTGTACCACGGTTCGGGAATCCCTCCCTATTACGGATCGCTCAACCAGACTTTCAGCTGGAAATCGTGGCTCTTGAGTGTCAATATCGCCTACAAGTTTGGTCATTTCTTCCAAAAGGAAACAATCCGGTACCTGGATCTTTTTAATGGTTGGCGCACCCATGGAGATTATGCAGAACGTTGGCAGAATCCAGGAGATGAATCTCAAACAACCGTTCCATCGATGACTTATCCAGCCAATTCAAACCGTGATGATTTCTATGCTTACTCGGAAGCCAATATTGGTAAAGGGGATATTATACGCTTGCAGGATATTCGTTTGCAATATCAATGGCTGCTCATGCGTAAGTTTCCCGTACAGGCTTATGCTTCGGCCAACAATGTAGCGCTGTTATGGAAAGCCAACAAATGGGGCATAGACCCCGATTTTAACAATATGCCTCCTGCTCGAAATTATAGCTTGGGGTTATCTATTCATTTTTAATAGAAAGGAAGAAATTATAATGAAAAATATGATGTGGATAGGCATCTTCCTATGGAGCCTTTGCTGCCAGTCTTGTACTAAATTTTTGGATGAAAAGCCGCAGTTGTCTGCGACTACTCCCGACAAGGAAGAGGACTTAAGGGCGCTATTGGATTTTGAGTCTCAGATTAATCTATATTATCCGGGACTAATTGAACTGGGGACAGATGATTATTATCTGAACCATGATAACTACAATAATATGCTCGCCAGCTTTCAGGAGGCTTATCGATGGGATAAAGAAATGATTACAACGGATGTTGCTTATTGGAGAGCCTGTTATAATACCATTATGATCGCCAATATTGTGCTGGAAGGTGCTGAGCGTCTGAAACCGATTAAAAATAAAGATATTGAGGGCGAAGCCCTATTTGTCCGTGGGCTGGCGCACTTCTATGCGGCCCAGTTGTATTGTCCGCTTTATAATAAGACTGCGGATAGCCCTTTCGGACTGCCGATACGGCTGACTTCTGATTTTAATGTTCCTGTTACACGTGCTACGGTACATGAAACATACAAACAGATCATTGATGATATCAAAGGGGCAATTCCTAATTTGAGGGACCAGGCCGCTGAGATCAATCGACCGGGCAAACGAGCGGCTTATGCGGCATTGGCAAGAATATATCTGAGTATTGCAGACTATGAGCAAGCACGGTATTATGCCAATGAATGCCTGAAAATAAATGCAGATTTGATGGATTTTAATACCATTGACGCTAAACTTAATTACCCCATTACACCAAAAAATGTAGAAATGATCTACTATGGATCGACTATTTCCGGGAGTGCTGCACTGAACAGTAGCCGGGCCAGAATACCTATGGAAGTATATAACCTATTTGATGCTAATGATCTCCGCAAGGTCATTTATTTTAAATCAGTGAATGCAACAGAATATGCTTTCAAAGGTTATTACTCTGGACGTTCGGCTACTTATTTTGCGGGTTTTGCCAACGATGAGCTTTTTCTGATCCGGGCAGAATGCAATGCCCGTTTAGGAGCTACTGAGACGGCCTTGGGCGATATCAATAAACTGTTGGAAAATCGGATTCGAAAGGGCTCATTTGCCGCATTGAAATTATCTGATCCGGAAGATTTATTGCGCTTGATCCTAAATGAGCGACGTAAGGAAATGTTATTTCGGGGTGTAAGGTGGTCGGATCTGAAGCGATTAAACCTCGAACCCAAGCATGCCGTAAATCTGGTACGGGAGGTCATAACTAATGGAGAGACGAAACGATATGAGCTACCGGCTAACGATGCCCGTTATCTATATCCCATCCCCGCCGAAGTGATTAGTCAAAGTAATATTGAACAAAATCCGAGGTAAGAAACGGAAGCAGGCTTCCGATGAGGGAAGCCTGCTTTTTTGTCTACTGGTTGGAGCGAAATGCTTGCACAGTAGTGTTGGTGTTAGAACTGGATACTGCATCTTCAATCTGATCTTCAACTGTCACGCCGGGTGTTACTTGATGCGACATATCGGGCTGACCCGAACCGTTATCTGGTGCTTTGATGGAACAGATCTCCTGGTCATCATCACCACACTCAAATTTTGGTGTCAACGCATAATTCGCTGGATTGGTTGGATCTGAATTGACCAGCTCATTATTGTACCAAGTCGGATCGTCAAGTGATCTTGATACTGTTTTCTCAATTTTCACTTCTTTCTTTTCGGTGAAACTTTGGGTACCGTATGCAAGGCCCAATCCTAATACGGCTAATGTGCCGGCACGTAGCCAGCTGTTTCTTTTTGTAAGCATAAGCTTAAAGTTTAGTTTATAAAATGTTTATTAAAGCCAGCACTTTCGCTAGCTCCTTATACAAAGTTGCATGCAAAATAAGTCTGATATAGGCCTGTACCATAGGAGCTATTTTTGAGCATATTTGCCCGTGAGCAGAAAATACTGAGCCTGCTGCACCGTGTGGCGGGAGATGCCCAGTAGATCAGCCTGCTCAACCTGTGTGGTAGCAGCTTTAATTTCGGGCAACAGCCGGGTAAAGTTAAGGTAACGCTCAAAAGGAGAATAGCCCAAGGTGGCCTGTCTAAGCAATACCAGCTGCCTTTTCTTTTTATTGCCCAATACGTCAATCAACGTATCGATGGATTTTTCCTGTTCCTGAAATTGCCGAAGTACCGAATGTGGGATCGCAATAATAATTCCCGAACGGAGCGCCACAATATGCCCGCTGTGTAGATGATGCGTATATAGGTGATTGGTCGTCATTAAAGCCATGTTCGGAATAGCAAGGCTCATAATCCTGCGTTTGCCGGTTTCAGTGTTCTCTTCAACCCGAGCCAGGAGGCCTTTCGCGACAAAATAGGTCATCTCCGAATGACGGTCAGCTGGACTGAGTTGCTCGCCTCGTTTGACGATCTTGACTTTGAGGTTGTCTTTTGCCCACTGATAGTGAAAATGATCTATTGTGTGATATTTCCCCCAAAAATCAAATAATAGTTTGAATCCCGCCTTGGCGTTATGCTTAATTGACATAATAAAGTTTTTTTGTTTACATGGCTTACTGTCAGTAATATATGTTACACTAACAAAATTACGACGATTGAAAATCATTGACGAAACTACCCCTATAAAGCCTTTTGCCTCTAGAAAAACCTCTTTTGCCACCCAAATTATCTACAAAATGGAAAGTTTAGGGACCAAATGGTAGATGAAGGCGATGTCCTTTGGCTATCCAATTATTAGTTGAAATTTTACTCCCGATCGATCCACAGTCTTCAGTGCCTGAAGCCGTAATGCTGTTGCGAGAACAGCCTATGGTTTTATCTTTTACGAGAAACAACGTGGAAATAACAACACTTTTGGCCCAATTTGGTCTATACAATCCACATCCTCTGACCATCACTGACTTGATGTTAGGTATTGATGAAGAGGAAGATGGAGGGAAATGCAATATCGTTTTCCCTTAAAAGCATAATATAATAACTGAGTATGCTGTGCCTTATCCTTGGGCATAGCATATTCCCAATATTAACCCTAACGTATTTTTATATGCAATTTACTTGGAGAGCCGCTATGCAGGCTTATACCGAAAAGGACTGGCGGAACTTTGTTTTTTTCTCGGCCAATGTGCAGCATCTTTTGGGTATCCATCAGCTCGATATCCAGCAAAATCTACACCGTGAGGTGATCAATTTCTCAAGGCGGCAGGCGCAAACGGACGCCACTAAATTTCTGTTCGCGGACAACATCTTTTGGCTCTCGCCGCCAGAGCGACCACAAGTTATCCTGAGCTTTCATTTTGGTTACTATCGGGCTGTTCCTGCCTTTCTGCTTCAGCGTGGCTATAAACTTTGTATACCTGTGGCTAAAGAGGTTATATTGCAGCAGTCACAGCATTACGCAGCTTTGCTCGGTGATCGTTGGCAAAAACAAGTTGTATTTCTAGACGCCGAGGATCCTTATCTTTTCTTTAAGTTACGGCAGCAGATGGATCTTGGCTATCATATATTCTGCTACCTCGATGGAGGGGCAAGTGCTGCAAAAGATTTCCAGGCGCAAAAATTAAGCGAAATCCCTTTTCTAAATGGCAGCATTAAGATAAAGCATGGGATTCTGCATATGGCTTTTTTGCTTCAAAAAAATATAACAGTTCTAATTGCCAAAATAGCGGCAGAAAATGAGCCCATTGTTATTTGCACATTGAGTCATTGGTTTAAAAACTGGTTTCCGAGCGCCAGGCAGTTTACGGACTATTTTAGCCGCATCATTTATGGGGATTTCGAAGAGATCCTATTGGAATATCCGGAGGCCTGGGAAGCTTGGTTTTACCTACACAAAAGCATGTCTCCAAGCTCAGATGAAGCAACCTGGTCGGCAACTAATCGTATAATTTCATTTAGCATGAAAGAGAAACAGCTGCTGCTCGACAAGTTTACTTACCTGAGTTATCCTCTTCCTGTAACGATTTTATAAGAAATCGATTGGAATACTTGTATAAACATAATGTTGTAATTATCTTTAGGTTATCAATATAAACCAATAATATGAATAGGTTCTTTAAAAGAAAGTGGCTGTCGCACTGCTGTTTCTGGATAGGATATAGTTTTTATTTTTTTGTTGTAAATGCACTAGGCAATTCCAGACTGAATCTGGGAGCTTCCTTCATCACCGTGTTTTACTGCGCGATCATCTTCTATGCGATATATCTGATTTTGAAGTATGTTTACGATCGGGGTCATATACTGGGAACTACCGTGTTGATGATAGGCTTTTATTTACTCTCCGGAATATTCGTGTACTACGAATTGTATGGAAAATTTGGACTGGAGATTATAAATAACAAGTACGTTGTCGTTCATCATGCCTTTAGTTGGACGAAGTATTCTCAGACCTTTCTCGTCATGCATAGTAATTATACGGTGATGGCGGTGGGCTATTATTACTATAAGAGTAAGCTTCGCGAATCAACTGATAAACTTGAGGCAGTGAAAGCACGCCTGAATGCAGAATCTAGCATGAAATCTTTTCAGTATACAACCTTATCTGCACAGGTGCATCCGCATATGATGGCGAATATTTTTAGCCATTTAAAAAATAAGGTGGATCCCTATGATCGTAAATTGGGCATGCAGCTTGAGGAAATTTATCGCTTAATGAAATTCTACATGGAGGCCCATCAGGTGGAAGGGGCAACCCATATATTATTAGCAGATGAAGTGAAAGCACTGGAGCAGTACTTGTCCATCCAGGAGGAAGTCGAACCGAATCCTTTTTATATAAATGTTTGCTGCTCGGGTAACCTGATGCGATTTAGTACTGCACCTACACTATTGCAGACGCTCGCTGGTAACTTATTCAAGCATGCGGACCTTTGGGATAAAGATCACCCGGCCAAAATCGACATTCTTGTCGGTAATACCGGTTATCGGATTATGGTTCAAAATAAAAAACGAAGCGGCCCTCAGATGATGCCAAGTCACGATGTGGGGCTTCGAAATGTACGAACACGCATGGAATACCTCTTTGGAACGGACTTTTCGATGGAAGAAAAGCAGGACGCTGAGCATTATGAACTCACGTTATGTGTGCAGCGCTACAAATAATTTAAGGAACAAAAAATGACGGAAAATATGAATAGAATATGGATAGGAATCATCATCGATGACCAAAAGCCGCATATAGACCATCTGCTTGAAATGGTCGAAGAGATCGGCTATGTGCAGATTGCCAAAACGTTTAGTGATCCGCAGGAAGCCCGGATTTTTCTGCGTGCCAACAAAGTGGATTTTATGATCCTTGATGTCGAACTAGGAAAGACCAACGCTTTTGATTTTTTAAGAACTCTGCCCAGCTCAAATCTAAAAACAATTCTTTATACAGCACACCGCCAATACGAAGACCCGGGATATGATTTTGGTGTCGTTGATGTGCTACTCAAAGAGGTGTCTAAGAGTCGTTTCTATGCCGCATTGCGCCGGGTAGACGAAGTGCTCGCTAAATTGATCCCCCTCGCTGATCACGATTCACTGGAAAATTATACCTATTATTTTATGATCAAAGGGCCGGTTCGTTATCAACGTACGGAGGTTCGTATGAAAGAACTTGTTTATGTGGAAAGTACCAATGGCCAGGTTAAATTTCACATGATCGGAGGTAAAACACTGAGCTGCAGCAGTTCCATGCGTGAAGTATTGGGCCGACTGCCGGTGAAGTGGTTTAAACAATGCCATCAGAGCATTATTATTAATATCAATTTTTTTTACAGTTATGGCGTTGGCGGGGTACTGATGACTGAAGGAACGAAAAAAACGCTCCCCGTAGGTGACAAAAAACTGTATCCGGAATTCTTTAGCTTTATTAATTCCAATACACTTGGTGGATAATCCCATTTGCCATTATAGACAACTAAAAATATGAGAAAAAATTCGTACAACAACCCAAGTCCAAAGACAGATGCGCATCTCTTGCAGGCCTTACATATCCTTTTTACAGAAATACAAAAGTTGAAAACTGCAGTGCTGGATAGCATTCAGGCTGATGACGACAAGGTGGAACTTCGTGACACGGTATTTGTCAAAGATACGGTAGGCGTATCGGACCGTACGTTGTTGCGGTATCAAAACTTAGGCCTTATTCAGGTGTATCAGCGCGATAAAGGGGGCAAAAAGTATTTTAAGCTTGACGACGTGCTCCGACTCAAACGTTATTTAAATAGCTGATGTTAAATTGCAGCGAAGTTCTTGGCCATCGGGCCGGGCTTCGCTGCTGTTTAAGCGCTCGTTCGCATCTGCCATAGGCTTGGTTCATCCCTTTCATGCCCTTTTCTCGCCAATTTTCCTAGCTAACTCCTAGTTGAGACCTTGTGTTTACCTATCGAACTAGGTCTTAAATAGGTTCATCATCGGTATTTGATAAGTCAATCCCAACTGGAGGCCATAACCAATCCGGTAGCAGATCATTGTAGGGTTTTCTACTTATCGATTGGCTGCATTCGGACAATTGATAGGCAACCTTCGGACAAGCATCGGACAATCTGTTTTGTGTTGTATTTTTCTGTTAATGAATGTTTTATGTTTGTTCTGTCAAGCAAAAATACCGGTATAAAAATCTTGGCGATTTATTTTTTAACCCTTAAAATTTTTAAAAATGGGAACAATTGTAAACGGAGCAAATGGGGGCTTTAGTGGTAAGGCCGGCTCAGTGATCGGTGCCAGCTGGAAGAGCATCAACTATATCAGAGGGCTCGCTAAAAAGAGCAATAAGCCGTATACGGAAGCACAGCTCATCGTGCAGGCAAGATTTAAGACGCTGATGCGTTTTCTGCTGCCGATTAATAACTTTCTAAAAATCGGTTTTGGCCAGAAAAAGGCAGACCGCCTCACGCCGCTCAACTATGCTTTTCAGCTAAATCAGGATCTGGCTATTCAGGGTGTTTATCCTGATCTGAGCTTGGACTATAGCAAGATCAGAATTGCCGATGGGATCTACGGCGGGGGCGGAACAGTAGAAGCTGGTTTTGATGCAGATCAGATTACAGTGGCTTGGTCGACGGGCAATAACGATGTCTACGAGACAAAAGGAGACGATCTCTTTTATGTGATCTGTTACCATCCGGCAAAGGATGAATTCATGACTTCGCCAACTTTGCCGAAAAGGCAAGATGGGGTGATCACATTTGGAGTACCTGAGCATCTGCTGGGGGATGCTGTACATATCTGGTATTTTATGTCCGACCGGACAAAGACCAAAATCAGCAGAAGCAGTTATCTCGGTGAAATAATGCTCGCCTAAGAAGCAGAAAATTGCCAAGGGCATACCTGCCCTTGGTATATTTCGGTATCGTGAAAAGGATGTTATTCATTAATACATTTCAGATGAAAAAAAGAAAACAAAAGAAGACAATAGGTATGCTGATGACGCAGCAAAAATTTTATCTGGCCAGCCAATATCTCTTGCCATTGGCATCGATTATTAGGGAGGGATTTGCACAGTACGTACGTCGGGAAAAAGCAAAACATCTTTCTGCCCGAAATCTGGCAATGGCGCATGCGGTCAAATATGCGGTCAAAGGTGAATACCCGGATCAATATATTGATCCTGCTCTCATTCTGCTCTCCGATGGTTCTGTGCAAGGGATAAGCGTAGAGAGTATGGCGCTGGATGATAATGGATTGTGGTTAGACTTTGACGGTGGTGAGATCACGGCCATGAACCACGATGACGAGCTGCTGTTGGTGGCTTATGATCCGATAGCCGGAGTCGCTATCCGTAACGAGCCCCTGGTTACGCGCTCGAGTTCAGGCTTAAGACTCGAACTGCCTGATTATATGCAAAATGTCCGGCTTGATGTCTTTATCTTGCTGCGCGATCGGAATCGAAACCGCTATTCGCGGAGTCAATATGCTGGCAACGTATAACTATTTTTTACTATTAAATTATATCACTATGAACAGTGTAGAAATGAAAGGACCATGGTATGGTCTAACACAAAAACTGCCGATCGAGCCCAAGTACCTGCTCGGTATGGCAAGCATATTATTGGTCATTATTTTCCTATATGTTGGGAGTATCTTACAATTTTTCGACCCGGCATCAGCTGCGCTTGATCTGGGGGTACTGTCCCTGCTTTATTTTGGGCTAATGGCCGGATTGGTCTTTATGTGTTGCTGCACCTGGTTGCTGGAATATCTCTGGAGACCCTTCAAATATTATAGACAAGATATTTATTATCACTTTAATCAATTAAACTCATGGCAACAATCCATTCTTTATTTCTCGGTTTTCTTTCTATTGCTCTTTGCATTTCTGCTGCTACTGGAAATGCTGTTTTAGACGGAAGGTGTAACAATGATTATGCTCGTGTACGTAACACTGATCTGCTTAGGCGGCAGATTGATGAAATTGCAGCGAATGAAATTGGCGTAAGGGAGACAGGGGGTGAAAATAAGGGACCGGAGATTTCCAAATACCTGGCCTATGTAGGCCTCGATGAAGGTTATGAATGGTGTGCAGCATTTGCCAGCTGGTGTTATGGTCAAGCTGGTCTTTCCATACCGCGCAGTGCATGGAGCCCCGCGCTCTTTCCAAAAGCGCGCTGCTATACTAAAGTGCAGTTCTTGAAAGGAGATGTGCGGCAAGCCGATTTATTTGCGATCTATAGCAGCCAATTAAAACGGATCCATCATGTAGGCCTAGTTAAAGTTATAAAGGGATCCCTGTTGATTTCGGTAGAAGGCAATAGCCATGACCGGGTAGAATCGCGGCGGCGTCCACTTGCTACTATTTATGCTATCGCTAACTGGATCGATTGAGGAGGGCATGGTCATGAATAAATACAAAATTTCGGTAGCTCGAAGCCTAGTTTTTTTCCTCTTCATGATAAGCACTGCTGTAATCATCAGTTGCAGCGTTTTCCAAGGGAAAAAGCAATTGGAAGAGAAATCCACGCAGCGTTATAATCAATATGAACATTGGGATCTAACCTATCATCAGAAGCAGCAGGATAGTTTATCTTCCTATTGGTATTTTAGTACGGATAGTCCATTTTTGTTTCATCCGGATAGCGGATTATGGGCTAAGGGCGGAAGACTTTTCGCAGAGCAGTCGAACATAAAACAAACTGAAGAGAATTTGCAGCTTCAGCGTGTAAACAGCGAGGCGGCAGCGGCTTCTGATTTATATGTGAAGCGGAAAAATAAAGTCGTATCAACTCAAATCTTTGCGATAGGGGCAGTTTTACTAGCTGTGCTAGGGTATTGGATCTGGTGGAGGGGGAGAAAGTAGGCTCAAATTATTGTTCACCTTAAAAGATGAGTGTTTTTAAGGTGAACAATAGTTATAAAATTATATTTGAGTGAGGCTCAAATTAGTGTTCACCTTAAAATGTATTGGTTTTTAAGGTTCATTTTTTGTATATTCGTATATGACATATAGGATTAACCCTGATAGAGCAGCGCCATGGAATGGGCTTCCTGAATTGCCGATAGCTCCCGAATACTATCAGACTGTCCAAATATATGAGCAACTGGGAAATGCTAAAGCGGCAATAGGCCGTCTACAGGGGCGAAGTATTGTCATACCAAACCAGGGTATTTTAATCAATTCCATTAGTTTGCAAGAGGCTAAGGCGTCGAGTGCGATAGAAAATATCTTTACGACAGACGATGAATTGTATCAAGCATTCAGTGAGTCTCAGCAGCAACAGGCACAGGGAGCTGCTAAAGACATTTTAAATTATCGCGAAGCACTGTGGGATTGGTATCATTATCTATCCAATGGGGGAAATCATTGAGCGCGATTATTTTATCCGCATGTATCGCATCGTTAGCCAGTTTTCCGCACAGTAGCCATCGAACCGCCTGTTTTACCAGCAAACTTGGCAATAGGGTCTGGAATACGATCATCCTTTGTCTTGGAGTTTCTCTTCTTAATGCCATTGTTTTTGATTTAAGTGATACAAGAATTAATTACACACGCGGCTGATTCATCGCGCTCAACATGTTGCCATAAATGGCATTCAAGGCATTGAGGTTTTTCGCAAGCTTGCCCACTTCATCTTTAAATGCTTTGGAATCATCCAGCGATTCGTTGAAGTTTTGCATAGTAAAGCGTAGGTTCTCATAAAACTTGTTCATCGATTGTAAATGTGAGGCCGAATCGCGTAGTTCACGCTCGTACATTGCATTCAATTGACTTAGGTTGGTTGTTAGACTTTTTACCTGTTCGTGGTAATTGGACGTATCGCCAGAGGTATTCGACATGGCGACTAGGTTTTGCGAAGCTTTTTCAAACGCTAGGCTCAGGTTATCAAACTTAGACGTTGCTGTTCGGAGCCTATTGGTGAATTCTCCTGTCGCAAGTGAAACATCTGAAAGCTTATTCATAACAGATACTTTTTCGCTGAAATCACGCAGCCCAGTGAAATTATCGTCCAATTTAGGATAGACACATGTCCAGTCTGGTTCTGCAGGAGGGGGATTAAATCCCATTAGAAAGAATAGGAAGGCTTCTACAGCCAAACCGATTCCGATCATATAATTGGCTGTGGTGCCACCGATATGTAGAATCTTTAAGTTAAGGGGATCAAATTCTTGGACATATTTGTGGTGATTTGCTAGATATTGATTGGATTTTGCTGTAAAGAATGTTCAAAGAACATATTTTTTGATGGTTAAATATAAAATAAAAAAAAGGTTTTCAATCGGGGAGATGAAAACCTTTAAATAACCAATTATAAACCTATTAAGGTGTTGTAAATATAGGGTATATTATTGTTTTTGCAAAATTTAATCTGTTTTTATTTGATTTTTTTTGGTAAAATTTATTTTTATTTGATTTTTAACCTCTTTTTACCTCTATTTCTTTTGTTTTAGCATATAATTTCTGTTTTTTTCATTTTATTTTTCCGTTTATGCTTATTAATATTGGTTTTTTTGTTTTATCACTTTATATTATTGTGTACTACTGTTTTTTTTAATTTTTATTTTGAAGAATTCTTGATTTTTGGTATTGTGAATGCCTTTTTATTATGGCGCATCAACACTCATGTGCTTAGCAAAGTGCATGGCCGTATTCTTTGCTGTTTATTTAGCCAATCTTTTTCAAAATAAAACAAACGTTAACCCTGCTGAGCAGTTATACTTTAATAAAGACAAGTGTTAACACAAAGAAAGAATAGTATGATGAACGAAACATTAATTCAACTTTCACAGAAATGGCCCGCATGGCTCTGGAATATTGCATTAATTCTATTTTCATTTTTGATTGGTATTTTGATTAAGCTGATATTTATTCCTTTATTGCGCAGGCAGGCCATTGAACAGGAATCGTATTCCCTTTTCCGTTCATTTATCCGTCGCTTTAACCGTGTGCTGAGTGTATTTATCCCATTAATTGTTTTTAACAGTTTGTTGCCTTTCGCACAATTTAACGAAAGGACCCTCCGCGTCGTGACCAAAACCAATGAACTTTTATTGGTCGGTTTCTTTGCTGTTGTGCTGATACAGGGGATTAAGGTTTTTGAAGATTATCTCTATCATCGTTTTGATATCAATAAGGAGAATAACCTGCGCGAACGAAAGATTAGAACGCAAATCGTCTTTATCCGGAAAGTGGTCGTCACCCTGATCATCGTGATCTCCCTTGCGATAATCCTATTAAGCTTTGATAGCATGCAGAAAATCGGTGCTGGCTTGCTTACTGGCGTGGGGGTTGGCGGTATTATCATCGGTTTTGCTGCACAGAAGTCCTTGGGGAATTTACTTGCTGGCTTTCAGATTGCTTTTACACAGCCTATCCGAATGGATGACGTCTTGGTTGTTGAAGGGGAATGGGGCCGCGTGGAGGAAATAAACCTGACCTATGTGGTCGTCAATATTTGGGACAAACGCCGTTTGGTATTGCCCATCACCTATTTTATCGAAAAACCATTTCAAAATTGGACACGCACGACTTCGGAGATATTAGGAACCGTATTTATCTATACCGATTTTACCGTACCTGTAGGGCTACTGCGTGAGAAATTGACAGCCTTACTTACCGGGCATCCGCTTTGGGACGGGAAAGTTAATGTGCTTCAGGTGACAGATTTTAAAGAACGTACCATGGAGATCCGATGTCTGGTGAGTTGCCGCAATTCAGGCCAGGCTTTTGACCTACGCTGTTATATACGCGAACAGATGATTGCCTATATCCACACGAATTTCCCGAATGCATTAGCCAGAACACGGGTAGATTATCAGGAGAGCGAGCAATTGGGTATTTAATAGCTGAGGAGCGCTTGATAAATGATGGTCTCTTGAAAATAGTAGGGGTAGGTGATGGATGATCTAGAAATGTGTTTTAAATGCTCTACTCATTAATTCTTTTTCTGCTCTTGATATGCCAATCTTATCTGCAAATCAATATCATACAAGAAGGGGGCTTTTCGTTCCGCCCCTTTGCCAACTGAGCATCGCGTCTTTTCATGAGTGTTCGCCCCCAAGTGTCGGGCATACTGTCTAGAAATATACCGAAGTTTCCTTTTTCGCTAGCATATTGTGTTCCTGAAAAAAACTGTATTTCAGGGTCTAAGATTTGAAGTTGCTCCGATTTCAACCATATTTTATCGTATTCAAAACTGAATGCCTTTTTACCTTTAGCAAAATGTGCTGAGAGGGTCCCTATAAGTTTAGGCTCCGCCATCCCTTTCCAGTGCGCATATACGTATATATCAAACTTGTTGTGTGCCATTGATTGCTACTTTAATAATTCGAGATCTTGTAGTTTTCTTCCTAAATCATCGTCTGCTGCTAATTGCAAGACATCATTTTGTAGCCCCAATACCCGGAGCACATTTAAATATGCGCCAAATGCGACGCTTGTATCTCCTTTTTCAATAAGGTATAAGGTTGAACGCGCAATTCCAGCTCGCTCTGCAACTTGAATAGTTGTTAATTTACGACGCTTTCTTGCTAACTTAATATTTTCGCCTACTTGTTCCATAAGTTTGGCTAACTTAGGGAAAATGATTTGTTTCTTAGAGCTCATATATTATTTTTGTTCGCTATTATAAACAAAAGTAGTTAAAATGATTGAAATAGCAATCATTTTTTATTTTTAGCTTTGTTTTATCTAAGCTGTTATATTCGGGAACAAATGATTGCGTATATCCACACGAACTTCCCGAATGCATTAGCCATGACACGCGTGGATTATATGAAGGGCGAGCAATTGGGTATTTAATAGCTGAGGAGCGCTTGATAAATGATGGTCTGTTGGAAATAACCGTAATTTGTTTAAGTTTGTTTAAAATGTTTGCTCGAACGATATGCTGATTTTCTATACTGTTTTCTCAGGGTTATTAATTTTACTGAGTATATTACCCTTTGCCCAAAGCCAGCATTGGATCTTTCGGGTAGCTGAATTTGTGAAGCTGCAGCTGCTGGTATTTCAGGTGCCCACATTGGCTTTGGGCTTTTATCTTGTGACTGAAGACCCCTGGCTATGGTGGTTGCAAGGTGTACAGTTGGCGTTGATTGTATACCATGCCTATCTATTGATACGTTACACCAAATTTTGGCGTCGCGAAAAATATGAAAAGGGCAAGGATGCTTCTGATAGTATCAAAGTGATCTCCTGTAATGTACTGCAATTCAATACGGCTTATGATCGCTTTATTGACCTTATAAGGGAAGAAAAGCCAAATATCTTTTTGACCATGGAAAGTGGTGCCGCATGGGAAAAAGCCTTACGTGTACTGGAAAAGCCTTATCCCAATTTTGAGAAGGTTACGCTGGACAATACCTACGGAATGCATTTTTATACCAATCTTAAGATCAACAAATGTCAGGTGCATTATTTTGTAGCAGATGATATTCCCAGTATTGAAGCTGAACTGGAAACTGCCGATGGACATCGTTTTGTCTTTTTTGCTGTGCATCCACCGCCGCCGAGTCCGACAGAAGAGGAAACTTCCAAAGAAAGGGATGGCGATCTGCTCAGTGTGGCTAAACGGGTGCGCGATTACAAAATGCCCGTAGTTGTCACGGGAGATTTTAATAATGTGGCCTGGGCCAAATCTTCGCTTTTGTTCAAGAAAACCAGCAGATTGATCGATGCACGCATCGGACGTGGCGTTCTTTCCACCTTTCATGCCAATTATTGGTTTTTCAGAGTGCCTCTGGATCTATTGTTTCATAGTCCGACCGTATTTATCGACAAGTTGTTTATTTATCCATCTGTGGGGTCTGATCATTTTCCGATGGGCTGTACATTCTTTATCGATCGCTACTCCGAAGAGCAGGCGGAAGATATCGAACATTTGGAAGCCGGCGACATGGCGGAAGTCAATGAGATGATTGCTGATGGCAAAGAGGAAGTAAGTGATAATCGGTGTTAACGGTTAATCGTGCCAACATTTTGCGCTGCATTATTGTATGTTTGGTCGGGCTTATGATCAATATATCTTAAGGAATTATACCTTGCTATTTCTTTACTGAAGCAGGAAAAGAACATTCCCAAGTCTTTCCATATTTCACATCGAGGTTTGTGATATGGAAAACAATAAACTTACATCTCGGTGCTTGCGCGCATGTTTATTTATATGTGCCCTCGTCACTTCAGTTGCTGGCCTTGCCCAAGAAAATAAATCCCTGCCCGATAAAGTACATCATGCCGAACCTTTATATAATGATCTTGTACGGGATCTTGGCGCGCGGAAGGGGGAGAAGGACAGACAGACCATTTTATCGGTATTGAGGTCAATCAGGAAATTTCTTCCGATGAGATAAGAACAATTTTGCATCCCCAGATTAAGTTAGGACTTAACAACAAATTGGCTATCGGTATGGCTGTGGGATTGCCTCTTAGTGGCCAAGAAAAAACACTTAGTGGCTTTTGGAGGCTGATCTATCAATTATAATTTGTGAAAAATAATGTATGAAATGTGCTTCTGATGACGTGAATACCTGCTTCCTTACCGTAAGGTTGCCTTGAAAATGAAGACAGATAAAACTGTGATACAATATGAGGCGAGTTTTTGTGTTCGGGATTTATTTACTAAATTGCTTCACGCCTAAGCACGTAAAATGTTTTTCAGGCATTACATGCGGTAAATAATTATTATGGAATTTGGAGTTCATCGGGTTATTGGTGTAGAACGGGAGTCTTCGGAGATTAAGGATGCAACAGCAAAAGAGAACTATGTCGTTCTTTTTGTGTCAAGTGGCGGCTGTAGCATGCAGATCAATAAACAGATCACTGAGATTGAGGAATATAGTCTAGTTTTGATTCCGCGCGGGATACAAATCGAAGCCAATACAAATGAACAGCGCCCATTTTTGATTATCTATTTTTCGGAAAGTTTTTTTGTACGTACCGAGGTTGATACGGCCTTCCTTCGAAACTTCAAGTCATTTAACAAAAGTGAATATACCTATCGAACACTTAGCGTGCCCAAAGAATACGCGACCTACTACGAATTTGTAGGCATGCAGCTGAAACTGTCCAAGCAGAATTATAATAAGGCAATTTATCGGGATTTGGCACATAATATCGTGAAGCAGATTGTGCTGCTGGCGGCTATATATGCAGAAGATCGTCAATCGGGCGAACTGCTGGGGCAGCGGACGGAAGTATCATTGGTGCGACGTTTTCAGGAGCTTGTTGAAAAACATGTAAAAAAGGAAAAACAGGTTGCTTTCTACGCGGATCAATTAAATATAGGAAGTAAAAAATTGACCAATTTCACCAAGGAGACGCTGGGTACCACACCCAAAGAACTTATCACCAAAGAATTGCTCCGTGTCAGTAAGAAGCTTCTTGTGGAATCTTCACTCAGTATCAAACAAGTAGCTTGGGAATTAGGGTATAAAGACGTGAATAACTTTAGTACCTTTTTTCTGAAAGAAACATCCCTCACACCAACAGAATACCGTAAGCGCTGGCAGCAATAACTTTTCTGTATTAAAAATATTACATGTTTTCCTATTAAAAAGAATTGTTCTTATTCTTTCGTTTTTTTTATAAAAGGTATATTTATAGTAAAGCAACGAAAGCGTATGAAATATTTACGCGGTGAAATTCACGTTCTTTTGGCGTCAAAATTTGATAAAGATTCAATAAGAAATGAGGCTGTAGGACAGAATATCATAATATCATGGATGGTTTATACGATTGTAAGGATAAGATAGTAGGCTATGAAAAAGGGAATATTGTTTTTGGGATTGGTTCTTTTAGGAGGTACAGCCTTCGCACAGACTGGCGTGAGATTGAATATTGAGCTCCACGATGTGCAGCATCTTGTTATTAATCCAGATCAATCGATCGTTACCTTGGCCTACCATACCTTAGCCGATTATCAAAATGGCGTTGAGTCTATCCAAAAAGCACATCTTTCGGTATTTAGCACGTCGGGCTATGAAGTGAAGGTCAAAATGGCCAATCAAGATTTTATAAAGCTCGGTCAGGCACAGACAGAAAAAATTCCCGCACCATTGATTCGCGTTAGAGCTACTGCCACTTATATAGGGCAAGCCGTAAATACAGCTAGTAGCGTCCTTTCTACCAATAAGGAAACGATCATTTCTTCAGATTCACCCGCCCTCAACGGACTGTTCGATGTTACCTACACTGGTCCCGGAGCTGACGACTTAATGCAATACGTAGAAAAAAATAACACGGTTACTTTTACAAACGATGTTATGTATAGCATCGAAACAAGATAATATTCCCCTTAATTCAATTCTTTTGCCGTAGACACCCCGCGCTGTAGTGATCACGCTACAAGCTTTTGTAGCTGTACAGCTACAACATTTCACGCGCTCCCTTTTTTATACTTTTTGGACTCAAATTCATACTTTTTGCCTCATTTCCTGCTGTACTTTTGTCCTGTCAAAAAAGGATAGATAATAACGAATAAGTCAATAAAATTATAAAAACTTCAAAATGAAAAAAATTACTTTCTTCGCAGTAGCAATCGTTGGTTCAGTAACTGCAGCAAACGCTCAATCTCAATCACAAGCAAAGGTAAAAGTGAATGTTGAATTGAATCCTTTTCAATCTATCGAAATTGGTAGCGGTGCAGGACAAGATGGTCCAGTTACATCGGGTTATGATGACGAAGTAACCTTGAAATACGAAAAGGCAGCTGACTATACCAACGGGGTAAGTAAATCGATTGCAAAACAATTGAAAGTGTCTTCGGTAGGTTCTGGTTACAAAGTAAAAGCAACTTTATTGACTAATGGACAATTCAATAAAGTAGCTGGAAATGGTGCTAATACGTACGATGCTAAAAAATTAATCGAAATTCAGGTAGATGGTAAAACTGCTTCAACAGATGTCAACATGGAATTCGGTCCTTTTGGAAGTACAAGTACAGCAGAAGCTTCGGTATTGAACAAAGAGTTGGATGTAAAATATATCGGTAAACCACTTAATGAAGCAACAGTAAAGGAATTGTTGGGTAATGGTGGTAAAGATACAAAAGCAAAATATACCATCGATGTGGTGTACACTATTGCAGCAAACTAGTAGATCCTATACTACGCTATGAAAATCATATAGATGCAGGTATCGGAAGATACCTGCTTTTTTATGTATTTTTATCCCAAATATATTTTTATGAAGAACCTGATTGCCTCATTTTTTTTGCTTTTTATCGCTACAGTAGCCTTTTCTCAAACAGGATTGACCGTTGGGCCGCCGCGCTTGTATTTTGTGGGTGATGCCGGCCAGGCACAAACGCAATATGTTGATGTGACCAATCCTAGTAAAGATTATACGCTCGAACTGGGTGTTTCTTTTGAGGACTGGTCTTATTCCGAGTATGGTGATAATGTATTGAGTCCAAAGGGAACCTTGCCGACGAGCTGTGCAAATTGGCTGTCGGTATCTGAGTCTTATTTCTCGCTGAAACCCGGTGAATCAAAACGATTGCAACTGAATATGCAGGTGCCCAAGGATGCAAAATTCACGGCCGAAGTACCCGTTCATACGGCAATGCTCTTTGTAACGCAGTTGAACCCTAGGGCAAGAGAAAAACAGGAAGGAGCTAATATCCGTTTGGCCGTTCGTTCGGGAGTAAAAGTTTATCATCGTTTCAATGGGAGGGAAACGCCGGATCTTGAAATTACAAATCTGGTTTATAAAGATGTGGATTCTGTTGGACAGTTTCTGGAGGTCAGTTACGATGTGACCGGCAATATCTGGTTGGAAGGAAGATTGCGTGCCGAGTTTTTAAATCAGGAAACAGGTGAAAAAGAAGTGGTGGACAATCTTAATTTTTACTGCTTGCCCGGCGATAAGCGTAAACAGTATATTGCAATTCCCAAATCGTTGAAATCTGGGAATTACCTCGTTTCAGTATTGGCATTTTATGGCGATCAGGATGTGGTGAAGATCGCGGAATTGGAATTTAAACATGTGGCAAAGAACTAAAATAGCAGTACTCTTGATTTGGGGCTTGTTTTCAGCCTTACCTCTTGTTGCGCAATTGCGTTTTTCAGTCTGGTCGGACAACTATTTCGAAGTGACATCCTACTTGGGCAAAACAACGCCGGATCGATTCAATGTTTTTCAATTTGATTTGAATGGTCTCAATGTAAACGAGAAAAATTGGTCGCTCGCCGTGCGCCTGCTAGCTCCAATACGGACCATTGCCGGTGGGAAGAATCGCAGTGGCAATACATTTCCCGTCGACAAGATCAGTCTGCGCTGGACCGGAGACAACAATGAAGCGAATTTTCGTCTCGATGGTATCGGCGCAAGCCGTACGCCGATTATTTTGCAAAACAGTAACGATGTGCTGCTGATTAATCGGGCGAAACAACCCATTAGCTCCAATGGAAACTATTACCAGCAATACCAACTTTATAGTGCGCTGACTGTTGCGCAAGGTAAATACCTGGACGACTATCTAAGTCCTGATCAATATACGTACCTGAAGTACCGCATTCCTCTGTTGTTTACCCTGTATAGTGAAAGCGGAAAAGTGCTGGGGACGCAGGAGATTAATTATGAAATGCAATTGCCGCCGCGTCTGACTGACGGTGGGATGGTCGATATGGAGCCTGATTATAGCTTGGAGATTGCCGCGGATGCCGCTAATGCCACCTTGCAGTTTTCGACACAAAAAGACTACATGCAGGGAGTAAGTTCGTTGGTTGCAAATGCAATCCGCGTGAACTCTATAACGGACTACGAGCTCCGTGTTAAGTCGGTCGATAGTGAGCTTGTTCGCAATGGTGGCGGAACACTACCATTGTCGACACTGTCACTTCAATTAACTGCGGGAACGGGAATAAACAGGATAAGATCCAACCCCAAAGTATTTTTAACGACACAGGAACAAGTTGCTGTATCGGCGGCTTCGGTGGATAAAAAGCAGGCGCAGACCTTTAATGCGGAGTATAAAGCGAATCTGACGGCTGATCAGGTGTCGGCTTCTAAATCTGGAAGCTATAGCGTGTCTCTCCTTTATTTATTGATTCCACAATAGTTTGATCCCCATCGCGTGTTTAAATGCTCTTCTCATAAGATTAGATTTACAGTCTTCGCGCTGTTATTGCTGCTGGTCAAGTTCGTTTGGGCACAGCAGGAAAAGTCGGTGCAGCTCGTTTTACCGGAGCAGCTTCGTTTGGAAGCTGGTCTCAATAGTATCGATCTGCAGCTGGTCAACAACAGCAAGCAGGATTTTACAGGCGAGCTCAAGTTATTGTTGCCGCAGGGTTTGCGTGCCCTTGGGTCGGATCGTTTAACATTTACAGTACCTGCGGGTAAAAAACGATTTATTACCCAGCGTCTACAAGTCCAGGCGCCCGCTCAGCTTAGGGGACAAACTGTTGGTATTCAGCTTCGGGATTCACAGGGTCATCTGGTCGACAACAAGACAATGGCTATCGATGTGCCTCCAAAAAAAGCAGTGATCCTGCAGGATGTTTCGGAACCGCAGTATCTGAAGCATGTGGGTGACTCCATCTTTATCCGGACACGGGTGATAAATAATGGTACAACGGACGAACAGATCAAAATCTTGTTTTCCTCCCCGGATCGAATCGGCAATACCAAATTTAAGGAACAGAACCTTTTCCTTCCAGCCGGGTGTGACACGCTTTTCATACTCCGTTTTGCTGTGGAGAAATACATGTTAAACCGAGCACAGTACACGCTCAATGTCACCGGTTTATACGAGAATGGCGATGTGTTTGGAAATCTATCGGTGCTCTTATCCAATATTGCGGCCGATCGAAATTACCAGCAATTATTTGACAACCGGGGTAATTTGGCCGCATACTCGCGTAATTTTTTTGATCTGCAGCTCGATAACCTGCTCGGTGAACAAAAATCCTTTTATTTAAGGTCGGAGGGAGAATATCGCCTGGCCAATGGGCAGATTCGATACAGTGCTTATCTGACTAAAACGGGTGGAATGGACCGGCCTGCTTTAAGCAATACTTTTGCAGCCTTTCAGAAAGGAAATAATACCTACACGATCGGAAATTTGCAGGAAAGTATGGAGGCTTCGGCCTTTGGAAGAGGCGTCAAATTTGACCATATCGATACGGCAAGGGCCGCCAATTTTACAGTAGGCCTGTTGCAACGTGCTGTGGATCTGCTGGATTACAGCTCTTCCAGCGACCCCGGTTATACAGCTTTTGGAAAGGTGGTGTTGGGGGAAAATAAGCCTGAGCACCGGCGTTATGAAGGTCAGCTTTTTTACGATCGCAATGGTTTGGATAGTACAACGAGCCTGCTATGGGCAAATTCTTTTGACTTTCTGAAACAAAAATATGCAGGCAACACCGTGCTTCGCGGTTTTGTCGCCGCTGGACTTCAAAGCCAAAATGGCCAACAAGTAGGACGGGACTCATCCATGCCTTCATGGGCATTGGGTATGCGAATGGATCAGCGTTTTGCCAAATGGAGTTTTAGCTCCGATAATTTTTATAGCTCCCCTTATTATACAGGCAATCGTCGTGGTTCTTTGCAGTTTGTCGAACGTGTAAATCGAAATTGGGGTAAGTTATCAGCGGCACTAAGTTATACCTTTTACCGCTATAACCCAAGCTACCTGAATACACGTTTTCTCAATTACGCAAGCCAATCTTCGCGCTGGGATTTAAGTATGTATATGCCCTTGAGTTCATTTGTGACGCTTTCCGTATTGCCAAACTATAATCGTGAGATTGGAACCTATATGTTTGCCGCAGGCACTCGTGAATTGAAGTCAACCTCATGGCGCCTATTGTCAACGGTGAATGTGCGGTCGCGTAACCTGCAGCACAACCTGAATGTAACCACTGAGACAGGGCTTGTGTCAATGACCGATCAAGCTACTGGACTTTTTGCGGTACGGACAGATGTTAATTACAATTATAAAAATCTGGGACTTTCTGCTTCTTACCAGCAAGGTGCTTTTCAGATTTCGGATCTGGTGAGTGCACTCTTAATAGGACGTTCGTTTGGAAAGCGTTTTTCTTTAGGACCCCGTGTAAGCGGATCCCTTTTGCAGGAAAGACTGCAGTGGACGGCCAACGCCCGGGCGAATCTGAGTAGCAGTTATGGAAATAGTTTCGGGGGGAACGCGAGCCTGAATTACCGTGTGCTGAAAAATACCTTACTTACGGGTATTTTTCAATACAATTATAGTGTCATGAAAACAGGATATGACTACGATTTTAATAATTTACGGATTGGTGTTCGGCAGAACTTAAAAGGATCAAATCTTGATCGCCCGGCAATCAAGACCGGGAATTTGCGTGTCTTCTGTTTTCAGGATAGAAATTTTAATGGAATATTTGATCAAGGGGATATTCCGATGGCTGACCATAGCTTTACGGTAAAAGGGATTTTGTTTGTAACGGATAAAGCAGGATATGCTTCCTTTAAAAAATTACCATATGGATCATACTTGTTTTTTTCGCCAAAGCAGGGGCAGTATATGGCGGTTTCGAAGGTGATCGCGATACAGCAGTCAAATCTAGAAATCCAAATTCCGCTCCAGCGCGGTGGAATGGTACAGGGAGCTGTTCGTGTCGAGTATACCCAAGGACTTAGCTTGGAGACTGATCTGAATTTAGATATTTACAAAGTGTTAGCAAAAGACAGGAACGGAAGGGTCGTCGAAATGCATACCGATAAGGATGGACATTTTGAGTTTGGCCTGCCAGAGGGCACCTATAGTTTCTATTTGGATAATGCGAGCTTCCCGGCAAATGTATTTACCGATCAAGAGGCGCAATCGGGAACGGTAAAACTTGATGCCGACTTGGTCCTTGAGCCTTTTGTTTTAAAAGTGAAGTCAAAAAAGGTCAATGTCAAGCGCTTTGGACAATAAGTTTCCTATCCGGCGATATGCTGAGACTTGACATCGCTGATATGATCTAACAGTGAATGGTTTAAAATGGGGGATGTTTTTAACATTTCTCGTATAGGATATTTTTCAGCAATATCTGTAAGGGTTTTAAGATGTTTTTCATGGTGAAGGTCAGTGCCCACAAAATCATACATACCTGATTTCAATAAAGTCATCGCGATAGCTTTGACGTCGACACCATAATAACGGCATCTGCGTTATGCGATTGATGCCGGGAAGATCAATCAGGAGTCGCTAGGTCGGTATAATAGGTGCTCCATTCAAGTTTATCTGTCTTGAGATAGAGGTAGCTCAATAAAATGTAGGTATTGAAAAGATCAACATCCTATTTCTTCTCTCCATTTAATGCGTTTTGGGCATATCTATATTCCCAATATTGGTCGATATATTGGCTCGATTCCTCGTTTCGAGCAGTTCCTTTGCAAGGTCTAGTGCGCGTTGATAATATTTTAAGGCCTGATCGGGGTCGTAGCTCTTATTAAACACATTTCCTATATTCAGAAAAGAAAGCATCATGCCTTTTTTGTCGTTGCGTTCTTCTCGTTTTTTGAGTACGTTGAAATGGGGTTTTTATACTTTCATCAAATTGGTTTAGTTTTAGTAGTATGACGCCTTTTAGATTAAGGAGGTCAACTTCCATTTCACTCATGTGATGAAGTTGAGCTAGCGAAATCCCTTTTTCTACGATATTTTGGGCCTCCTTTGGGTCACTGCGATATATTTCTTTTGCTTTGTTATAGTACTCTTTCACCTGTGAGGAATCAATTTCGATAGGAATATGCTGTTGCTGATGGATAAATCTGCAGTATGCTCTAGCCTGCAATTTTTGTGGATAGCTCAAGACAAGCTGTAAAAATAGGGGAAATAACAAAAAGATTAATCTATTCATGTTGTATTATGATTATAACCTTGAATAATAATATAAGATCCTAGTATGCGATCGGGGCCGAAAAATATTATTCTACTCTTAGTGTATCGAATTATTAACAATGGAGAGGGATTTACGTAATATAATTAAAGAATTGAAATATTTTTTGCAATTTAACAAAAAACAATGTAAAATAAATGTTGAAATGTGAAATATATGATTATATTTGCGATATGTAAAAATATAAATTTCATTTTTGAATAAAGCTAATATAGTTTTTTCAAAATCGGAATGCTTATGATTTACAGTTTGAAAAGCCTAGCTTTATGCTATTAACTTATAATAATCGAAGATTGAATTTTTAAAATAGCCTTTCAGTTTATTGGAAAAGGAAGGTGAACAGATTATCTCATTTTAAAAATAGCTTTTATTAGAATATATATTATCTAAATTGAAATTTGAGGTTGTTCTGGTGTATTGTTTGGAATCTAAAAAGATAGAACATGTGTTAAATTTTGATTTATTACTGTTGATAGTTTTTGCGGATGATTTATTCTCAGGTAGGATATTCGATTCAAAATGTCGCCAAATCTTTTATCTGAAATATTACAAAGGCCTCAAGTGTTAAGCTTGTGATTGTAGATGAAATGCTCCGGTTGGTTGGACCGGCCGGAGATTTCAGAAAGATGAGTAAAAATATTTAATTTGATATAAATTAACAATTAATATAAATCCTCATGTGGTCTATTTTTAACAGAAAGAGTCAACCTTATGACCTCAGTTGGATGGAGGTTGATATGCATTCCCATATTTTGCCTGGATTGGATGACGGTTGTGCCGATACAGCGGAAAGTATGAAGATATTGCGCCATCTAGCTGATTTAAATCTGAAGCAGCTATATTTTACACCCCATGTGTTTAAGGAAATGTATCCCAATACCGTTTCACATATAGAACGAGCATTTGCTCAGTTATCTATCGGAGAATTCGCCGGTTTTCTTGGGGGATATGCCGCGGAATACATGGTTGATAGTCACTTTGAGCAGCTTTTAAAAGCTGATGAGAAATTGTTAACATTGCCCACTAATTTGATTTTGATCGAAATGTCCTATGCGCAGGAATATAATCAAATTGAACGAATGATTTTTGATTTGTTGATCGAGGGATATAATCCCATTTTGGCACATCCTGAACGCTATAAATTTTACCATGGCAATGTGAATCAAATCAGGCGGTTACGTGAAATTGGTTGTTTATTGCAGGTTAATCTTTTATCTGTTACGGGCTACTATGGGATGCACGAAAAGCGTATGGCAAAATATCTGGCCAGTGAGGGGTTAGTGGATCTTGTGGGTACGGACATTCATCATGAAAGACATGTTATGGCGTTGGAGCATAGCTTACGACGAGAAGATCTTTATCGTTATTTTAAAAAATGTCATTTAATCAATCAAGAAATATTTCATAAATTGAACCAATAAAAAAGAAGCTTCAACAAGAATCTAACTACAATCTACAAGCATAATACTAACAATGAGAAATATCCCGACTAAAAAGAGGCTTAATGCCTGGAGGCTATTGCCTATTTTTTTTACTTTTTTTGTGCTGAGCAGCTGTTCCGTAAAGAAAATCGTTTATTTTAACGATTTACAGTCTGATTCCTTGCGTATTTTCAAGGAGGCCGCTGCTTTTACTGAACCTACAATTCAATCAGATGACATTTTAAGTGTCACTATACAGACACTTGATCCGACGACAAGTTCTGTGGTCAATCAAGCTGAAATTATTCAGGCTATTGGTGCAAGCTCGGCTGCAACTTTGGGTAATCAGGTTATTAACGGTTTTTTGGTCGATAAAGAAGGTTATATTCAGATGACATTATTGGGTAAAGTGCAAGTTAAGGGACTTACAACTTTTCAGGCGCGTGAGCGCATTACGGAGATGGCAACTAAGTACTATAAAAACCCTACTGTTCAGGTGCGTTTTGCCAATTTTAAGATTACGGTTCTTGGAGAAGTAGCCCGACCGGCAACCTATACTGTTCCTAACGAAAAAGTTACAGTACTGGATGCGTTAGGTCTTGCTGGTGATTTGACGATTTATGGTAAACGGGAGAACGTACTTCTTGTTCGTGATCAGCTTGGACAAAAGGAATTGGTAAGACTCAATTTAAATGACAGCCAAGTGTTTCAATCCCCTTATTTTTACATGCGTCAGAATGATGTGCTATATGTTGAGCCGGGTAAAGGGAAAGCGGCTGCAAACAATGCGGCAAGGACGCAGACTTTTGCAATTATAGGATCTTTGTTGTCAGTTTTGATCGTGGCATTTTCTCGTTTATAAACTTTTATCTATTATTGTACTATCTAAATAGACCGACTATTGCCTAGGCTTTTTAGCCATCGTAAATTAACTAAAATGAGTAATAAACATATAGATTGGGACGAGGAGTTTGATTTCGAAACCAAGCCGTCTGAAAATAAGAACATGTTGCGCTTTGTTCAACAGCTTTTGTCAAATTGGTATTGGTTTGTAATTTGTGGGCTAGTAGGCCTATCAATAGCTTATATGTACCTTCGTTATAGTATACCTCAATATAAGATTCATGCCAAGCTATTAGTCTCTGATGATAAAAAAGGAGGCGGAATGCTATCTTCGTCGGCGTTAGGAGATCTATCCAGTTTAATGGGTGCAAAGAATTCTGTTGATAACGAAGTGGAAGTTCTCAAAACCGGTGATTTAATGCGCCAGATGGTATTACAGGAAAAGGCTTATATTCAGTATTATAAAATTGGACGTATACACAATGTGCCTGTGGTTGAGAGCCCATTTACAGCTGTGCTACTGAATGAAGTAGATTCTGTAGTGGAGCCTGTTTCTTTTGATATACAGGTTTTGCAACCAAATATAGTACAATTGAGCAATAACGATACAACATTTCAGGTACGTCTGGGGCAGGCCTTTTCGTTTTCGCCTACAAATCGCTTACAGATCATTGCCAACGGCATGTATCCAAATACCAAAAGCAATGAGTTTGGTTTTGTATTGAGGCCTATCCGTGATGCGGTTGAGGATTATGGCAAAGCCTTGACGGTGGACGTTACAAATAAAAATGTGTCTACCATTGACCTGACGCTGGAACACACGCTACCCAAAGTTGGTGAACAGGAATTGACTACTTTGATCAATAAGTACGTCGAACTCAATTTACACGACAAGAACGTCATTGCTGACTCCACGTTGTCCTTTATTAATACGCGATTAAAGAAGATTACTGAAGAGTTGTCTGGAGTGGAAGACCGTATTTCTGGTTACAAGAAGAGAAACCAATTGGCCGATATTTCCGAGCAGGGGAAAGTGCTGATTGAAAGCTCAGCGGACTATACGAAAAAGCTGGCAGAGGTGGAGATGCAGTTGGCAGCTGTCGATGCTGTCGCTTCCTATTTGAAAGATGCAAGGCATCCGCGCGTAGTACCTTCATCGGTATTTCCGCAGGATATAGGATTCAATGCTTTGGTTCAGCGTTATAATGAGCTTGTACTTCAGCGCGAGCGGCTTCTATTGGCCAATACCGAAGATAATCCTCTGGTGCAGAATATTAACACCCAGATTGCCGGAGTGCGGCAGGACATGATTTCTAATGTTAACTCTATGCGTAGGCAGTTGGAGCTTGCTAAGCAGGGACAGCAAAGCTTGTCAAATAGTGTCAATTCGCAGATTAATCAGGTGCCGACTATTGAGCGTGGTTATATTGATCTCTCCCGCCTACAGCAGATTAAGCAGGCCCAATATATCTTTTTGCAGGAAAAATGGGAGGAGACTGCTATCGGTCGTACAGCAAATGTATCCAACTCTAAGGTTATTGACTCTCCGAAGGCAGAGAAAAAGCCATTTTCTCCAAAGAATAAAATGGTTTATATCCTTGGTCTTTTGTTAGGACTTGCTTTGCCACTAATCCTATTGTACCTGCGTAATTTATTTAATGTGAGGATCCAGGGAATTGATGATATTGAATCATTGAGCAGATTGCCAATACTCGGTATGATAGCGCACTCGGACGACAAACAACAGGTAGTCGTCACGAAAACTTCACGCTCGCCCATTGCCGAGCAGTTTCGTGCGATGCGTACGAATCTGGAGTTCGCTCTAAAAGGGGGGAAGCGGATTTTATTTACTTCTTCGATGTCGGGAGAAGGCAAATCTTTTGTGGCACTCAATCTAGCTGTTACGCTTGCGTTATTAGATAAAAAGGTACTATTGATGGAACTTGACCTGCGTAAGCCCTCTGTTACTTCCAAATTAGGCCTCGTAGCCGGAAAAGGCTTTTCCCATTACATCGTTCGGCCCGATATGCGGATTGATGATATTGTTATGGCATCGGGTAGCCATGAAAATGTACATTTGATCCAGGCTGGTGCCATTCCGCCTAATCCAGCGGAGTTATTGATTCATCCTCGTGCGCAGCAGTTGATGGATGAGCTTTCACAGCGCTACGATTATATTTTAATGGACTCTCCTCCGGTAGGTGTCGTGACCGATGCACAACTGTTGTCCCGTTATGCTGACTGCTGTTTGTATTTGGTACGTCAAGGATTTACCTATAAAGAACAGCTGAGAATTCCGAATGAACTGGTTTCAACGAGCAAAATCGAGCAGGTACAATTAATTGTCAATGACATAAAAGCGACGGGAGGATATTATAACTACGGATACGGATACGGATACGGTTATGGGGATTATGGGCAAGAGGGGAAAAAACGTGTCTGGTGGAAGTTTTGGAAAAGGAAGTAGTCCTTGTTGATTGGGATATATTATTTTATATAGATGAGTAACAAAAATGGACAAAACGAGTAAACTATATATAGCCGGCCATGGTGGTATGGTAGGTAAAGCTATCATGCGCGCGTTGGAAAAATGGGGCTATGACAATTTGTGCTATGCCAAATCTGGCGAACTTGATCTTCGTGACCAAGAGGGCGTGCGGGATTTTTTTGATCGAGAGAAACCTGATATCGTTATTGATGCGGCAGCTCGGGTAGGTGGTATTTTGGCTAATGCACGTTATCCTTATCAATTTTTGATGGAAAATATGCAGATTCAAAATAACCTGATCGATAACTCATTAAAGCATGATGTGAAGAAGTTTATTTTTTTGGGTTCATCTTGCATTTATCCTAAATTCTCTCCACAGCCATTAAAGGAAGATTTCTTACTTACTGATAGTTTGGAGCCCACGAATCAGTGGTATGCTTTGGCTAAGATTACAGGTGTTAAAGCTTGTGAAGCTATTCGTGACCAATTCGGTAAAGAATATGTTAGTCTGATGCCGACCAACCTATATGGTCCGTACGACAATTTTGATCTGGAGACGTCCCATGTTTTACCGGCGATGATCCGAAAATTTCACGAAGCCAAGGTTTCTGGGCATCTTCCAGTGATACTTTGGGGATCAGGCAAGCCCATGCGGGAGTTTCTGTTTGTTGACGATTTAGCTGAGGCGGTTATCTTTGCGTTAGAAAATAAGCTTCCGGATTCACTTTATAATGTGGGGACTGGGATTGATCTTCCGATTGAGGAGCTCGCGAAAATGATACAGCAGGTTGTGGGACATCATGGTGAAATTCATTGGGATAGCAGTAAGCCTGATGGAACTCCACGGAAGGTAATGGATATTTCTAAGTTACACGGTTTAGGTTGGAAACATCGCGTTTATTTACAGGATGGTGTTCAAAAGACCTACGCCTGGTTTTTGGAGCATCAGAATAATTATAAGGAAGTTAAATTATAAGAGCCTATTACCTAGTCCTGAGGGGATTTATGGTTTGGAAAGTATAAAGAAATTTTATGAAAACAGCACTAATAACGGGAATTACTGGGCAGGACGGTTCATACTTGGCCGAATTGCTATTGGAGAAAGGGTATATGGTTCATGGAATCAAACGTAGAGCCTCGTCGTTCAATACGCAACGAATTGATCACTTGTATATTGATCAACACGAGCAACATGTTCGATTTAAATTGCATTATGGCGATCTGACTGACTCTACCAATCTGATCCGAATAATCCAGGAGGTCCAGCCTGATGAGATTTACAATTTAGGTGCCATGTCGCATGTGAAAGTATCGTTCGACTCACCTGAATATGTGGCTAATGTGGATGGTATCGGAACTTTGCGTATACTGGAAGCTGTGCGTATTTTGGGATTGGAGCATAAGACTCGTATTTATCAGGCTTCTACGTCTGAACTTTATGGCGGTCTTGAGGAAAACAAGAATGCACGGGGTTTTTATGATGAAAATTCGCCCTTCTATCCACGATCACCTTATGGTGTTGCTAAGATCTATGGATTTTGGATTACCAAGAACTATCGTGAAGCTTATAATATGTATGCATGTAACGGCATCTTATTTAACCACGAGTCACCACGACGGGGGGAGACTTTTGTGACGCGTAAGATCACGATGGCCACTGCTGCTATTGCTTTAGGCAAACAGGATTGCCTTTATCTGGGGAATCTAAATGCATTACGCGACTGGGGGCATGCGAAAGATTATGTTGAGGCGATGTGGCGTATTTTGCAACAGGACAGTGCAGAGGATTATGTGATTGCGACGGGGGTTACTACGTCTGTACGTGATTTTGTACGTCTTTCTTTCGCAGAGGTTGGTGTTGAGCTCGCATTTGAAGGTAGTGAAGAAAATGAGGTAGCCAAGGTTGTTGCGTGCCATGATCCAGCTTATCAATTGGAGATTGGGAAAACTGTAGTTAAGATTGATCCCGCTTATTACCGTCCTACAGAAGTCGATTTGCTGATTGGTGATCCAACCAAATCAAAGACAAAATTAGGCTGGGAACCAAAGTACGATTTAGCAGCTTTGGTTAAGGAAATGGTACTTTGTGATATTGAAACTGTCAAGAGAAACTATAATGCCCAGTGGGAGCATATTGTTGGTTAATTTTGAAAACGTGGTAAATATTTGCTCATTATACTCGCTATTTTTTAAAATAGAGTGTTTGGCCTTAAGATTATGTTTTTGAAAAAAAATAGTTTATTGAAAAGTACAGCAATTTATGCAGGTACAGAAGCAATAAATAAGGGTATTAATTTTTTACTACTTCCATGGTTATCTTATTATTTAATTCCCAGTGAGCTTGGAATAGTGACTAATTATAATATTTGTTTTACGATTTTGAACTTGCTTTCGAGTACAGTTTTTGTAAGTTTTATTAATTATTTTTTTTATGAAAACACAAGGAAAGCTACAAAGAGCTTAATTACATCGATTGTTTTTTTAGCGTTCATAGTCACGATTTTCTTTTTTGTCTTTGTTTTATTTTTCAATAAGATGGTTTATGAACAGTTAGGGATAGGGCTTAATTTTCAGCTGCTTCTGCTTGTTCATATTTTTATGACTACATTTAATTCCATTTTAAGTGCTATCTATAGACTTAAAAACAGGCCTCTTAAATTTGCAGTTTTTCAGATTATTCAGATTTCAGTTAATATATCATTATTAATATTATTAGTGATTGTTTACAAGTTTGCATCCCAAGGCAGGATTGCAGGTATGGCGATGACATCAATTGTAATGGGATTTATTAGCTTCATAATCTTGTTAAAGTCAAATTACTTTGGTCCATTAAATCGCAGTATTCTTAAAAAGGTATTGCATTTTTCTTTACCACTGACCCCATACTCTGTTTCATATTGGTTTAAAAATGGTTCTGATAAAATTATCATTACTATGTTCTGCGGTTTAAGTGTTAATGGTACATATTCAATGGCTCTAAGTATATGCAGTGTTTTTACTACATTGATTAATTCATTTAACAATGCTTTTACACCTACACTACAGAAGAGGTTGAGTAAAATGGACAATATGCCCTACTCGCAAACCATACCAGAGAGAAGAGACATCGTTAAACAAATCTATAAGTATGCTTTAGGATTTGTGCTTTTATTTTTTTTATGTTACTTGGGTACTGAGTTGTGCTTTAAAATTGTTATCAGTAAAAAATATGTTGAATCTCAGGTCTTTTTACCTTGGTTATTATTGGGCTTACTTTTTGACGCTTTTTATTCGTTAACAATTCAATATATCTACAAAGCTAAAAGAACTGTTGGTTTAGGAATTATAACATTTTCTTGTAGTACGATACAGGTTCTTGTTACCTATTTTTTAGTAAAATGGACGGGAGCTATAGGAGCGGCATATTCATCCGTTATCATGAGTTTGATCACTTTTTTAAGCATCACATATTATTCTGTTAAAGTTTATCCGATGCCTTGGAATTTATTTTACAAAAATAATAATCAAATGGTATGATTGTAAAAATGAGCATCAAGTCTAGTTATGAATCCATATATTTTCTAATAATGATTTTATATATGGCCATGGCTACTCCCTATACACAAGTCTTGAATTTTCCCCCTTATAAGGCCGTATGGAGTTTTTTTATTCCTGTTATCTTAACAGTAATACTTGTTGCTCGTAAATATTACTTATTTAGAATTACTCGAACTAACGTATTTTGCTTTTTGATCATTTTTGTTTGGATTATATTTCACTATTTTAAATATGGTCAGGTCTACCCGATGACCTTGTTTCTAATTTATAATGTGATCATGGCTTATATTTTTGTAACAGTATTCGGGTATAAAATATTTGTCCTTTATGAGCAATATGTCTCGTTATTAGCTTTAATCAGCATAATTTTATGGAGTCTTTATCAGGTTACCCCTATTATATGGGATAATATTTATTCGATTTTTAGTGTCATTGATGGTAGTGATACTTCTCGATCCAATATTTTAATCTTTGGAGTAGCTAATTCGTCAGATATTCTTGGGACAAGAAATTTAGGTTTTGCTCAAGAACCGGGCTTTTTCGGTGTTTTCTTAATTATTGCCATTTACTTTAATTTAGTTTTGAATCGATTTTCTTTGAGCGGTAATAACAATTTTTATGTTCTCGTCCTCGCTCTCGTGACTACACAGAGTACTACAGGCTACTTATCTTTACTACCTATCATATTTTTGTATTTTTTTCAAAAGTCTGTATTCACCAAAACTTTCATTATATTTTTAATGCTATGTGCTGTTCCTCTTATAATTTCTTTACCATTTATAGGTGAAAAAATTTCAACCTATATGTATTCCGAAGATTCTATTGAGACGGCGACTATGAGCTCAGATTATCAGAGTACAATTAATTCAGTTTACGTTCCCCAGCGTATAGATGGATTTGTCTTTGAATGGTTCAATTTCATGAATGATCCAGTCCTGGGGTACGGAACCGAATTTAGTAGAAACAGTTTTGTAGGTAATTTTATTGGTGATGCTATAGTGGTATCAAATGGTAATGTAAAAATTTTCTCAAAATTTGGATTCATAATAGGTATACTCTTCTTTTTAGGGGTGTATAAGACTGGAAAGTTACTTCATCCATTTTATCCTGTTCTCGGTGGAATTTGTTTTTTGTTCACATTTCTAGTGATAGGTTTTTCCTATGATATTATACATATCCCATTATTACTCAGTATTTGGATTTTTTCTTTTTTAAAACCCCAAAAAGTAGTTTCCAAAAGAAATTATATTAAATGCGTTACCGATATTTTAACTAAACCTTCTGCGAAAAAAATGACTTATGAAATTGGAAAATAAAACCATTGGAAACTTTGAGGACGATATATTTATTCATGATCGATATGTAATCAAACCTTTACGATTATTGATCTTATTGATGATGTATTTATTGGATTTTTGGTATTTATTTCTTTTAATTATTGCACGGATAAAGAAGAAAAAACAAGATAAGAAGTATTACTTCTCGATTTGCGCAATTTTTAAAAATGAGGAGCTCTCCTTAAAAGAATGGATAGAACACCATAAAATAATAGGGGTTGACCATATTTATCTGTATAACAATTTTTCCTCCGATAGTTATTTAGAGATCTTGGAACCTTATGTATACTCGAACTATGTCACATTAATAGACTGGCCTGTAGAGCGACCTGCACAGTCAAAGGCCTATAATGATTTTTGTAAGAATTATTGGCATGAGACGAAATGGGTTGCTTTTATAGATCTAGATGAATTTTTTTGCCCTAAAAAAGTTGAAGATATAAAGGCTTGGTTTAAGTCCTATGAAAATTACCCTTCTATGGTGGTTTATTGGAGACAGTTTGGTTCTTCAGGAATTGTGCAGCATGATCGTGAGAAGTTAATAACAGAACAATATTTTTTGGCATGGGAAAAGTATTATGATATCGGTAAACCGATTTTTAATACAGATTTCGCGTTATATGGCATTACGGATAAATATATCCACATGATATTTGCTAAGGTGGGTATATTTAATATCAGTTTCAAAATCCCCCCGGTCAACGAATTTAAAATATTTATAAATTATCGCTGTAATAGGGTCGGTTTTTTAAATAAGAAGAGGGATTTTACTATGCAGATCAATCATTACGTTACGAAATCATTTAGCGAGTTTTTTGAAAATAAGGTTAAAAGGGGGACCGCTACGAGCGTTAATGAAGCTGCAGCACATATTAGGTCAAGATATGCCTACGATTTTGTTCAATCGTATGCTACAGTGCCTGATTATTCAATATATCGATTCTTAATTAAATTGAAATTAGCCATGGTGAAAGAAGGGAAAAAGGAAAAAAATGATTAAAATATCTATAATAATTGCCACTTACAATGCAGGGAAATTTCTGCAGCGATCTTTAGATAGCATAGTTCCTCAGCTTAATGATTTTGTTGAGTTATTGATTATAGACGGAGGCTCTAAAGATGATACATTGAGTATTATTGAACATAATAGGAAATCAATTTTTTACACAGTTTCAGGGCAGGATAAAGGTATTTACGATGCCTGGAACAAGGGGATTAGCCAGAGTCGTGGGGACTGGATTATGTTTATCGGTGCAGATGATATTTTATTGCCTAACGCCATTAAAAACTATTTAGATGCGATTGGAAATAATCCGACTATTGATTCTATAGATTATATCTGTGCACAAAATGAGTATATCGACAATATTGGAAATATACTTAAAGTTATGGGTAAAGATCCCAACTGGTCACTCATGAGAAGAACAATGGGGGCAGCACACGTTGCTTCATTGCATTCGAAAAGGAACTTATTTGATACAGTGGGGCTATATGACTTTCAAAATTTTAGAATTTGTTCTGATTATGAGTTGTTGCTGAGAAAAGGAGCAAATTTAAAGGCCTTGTTCATTCCAAAGCATATTGCGCGTATGCAAGTTGGTGGCATGAGCTTTACAGACAAAGCAATAATTGAAACCTATAAAATAAGGGCCAAACATAGAACAGTTCCTATTTTCTTCAATCAAATGTTATTTTTAAGAGACTGGATAGCTTTTAAGCTTTTTATCTTCAGAAAGAAGATTTTCGGTGCAAAGTTTTAATACGTGAAATGATGAAAAATTCGACCTATCTGTCCATATGTATACCTGCTTTTGGTCGCTTGGAATATATTATTAATACGTTAGCTAGTATATACAAAGACGCCGAAGATCAAACTATTCCTTTGGCGGATTTTGAGGTGATTGTTTCTGATAACGATCCCGATAAAGAGTTAGAAAAGCTTAAAGAGTTATTCCCTTATCAAAATTTTAAGTATTTCAATACAGATTGTGAAGGTTTTATGAACTCTTTTTATGCGTTGACTTATGCCGAAGGTAGTTTTTTGAAGTTACATAATAGCCAAGAGATCTTTAAGAAAGGATCTTTAAGAGTTTTGTTATCACTTGTAAAAGAGTATATGAAGGACAAAAATGTACTTTTTTTTTCTGGTGGACTACTAAAAAAAGGAAAGACATTTACTGCTGGATCTTTCGATGAGTTTATACAAAAAACGTCATACTTATCATCCTGGAGCAATGCCTTTGGTATTTGGAAAGAAGACTTTGATGCGGTCAAGGAAAGGATTGATTTAAATAAATTGTTTCCCCATACATCATTGCTTTTTACTCAGAATAATAAGAGAAAATATATAGTCAACGATAGCTCGCTATTTTCTACCCAATTTGTCTCAAAGAGAGGAGGACATAATAAATTTCAAGCTTTTACGATAGAATTTCCTTCAATTCTGGATATGGCGGTTATTGACGGGGATATAACTGCTCTTACAAAGCGCAATGTGATTCGTCAATTAATGAATGAATTTTTACCTTCTTTGTTTTTTAATGTAAAAATAGCTAAACGAGAAACTTACGATGATGAGGGGTTTAAAGAGAATCTCAAGCGACATTTCCCAAAGGGAGCTTATTATAAGATTGTGTTGCTTAGCTTATTCGCGCCGGCAAATATCATTTGGCGAAAAATCAGAATTAAATTTTTAAAATAAATTTTTAGCATGAAAATAGCAATCTTAGGAACAAGGGGTATACCTAATAACTATGGCGGATTTGAGCAATTTGCTGAGTATATTTCTGTTGGGCTTGCTGCTCGAGGGCATGACGTCACGGTCTATTCGCCATCTTTTCACCCTTATAAAGAATCAACCTATAAAGGTGTTAAAATAAAGCATATATATAGTCCGGAAGAATGGATGGGCGGATCAGTAGGGAGTATTTTTTATGATTTTTGGTGTTTGAGAGATGCTCTTAAAAGACAAAATTTTGATATTCTTTATGAGGCGGGTTACACGAGTGTTATTCCTGCATATATTTGGTTTGACATCAAAAATTTGAAGCGCTCAATAGTTGTTACTAATATGGACGGTCTGGAATATAAACGGACGAAGTTCAATCGTTGGGTGCAAAAGTATCTTTTTTGGGAAGAAAAAATGGCGGTAAAACATAGTCATTTCCTTATTTCAGACAATTTAGGAATTCAGGATTACTATAAGGAACGCTATGGAAAAGATAGCAAGTTTCTTGCTTATGGAGCGGATATTATTACAGCGTACAATGTAGATATTCTTAACGAATTTAATCTTCGGCGGGATGAGTACTACTTAGTTATCGCGCGATTGGAACCCGAGAATAATATTGAAATGGTTATTCAGGGCTATTTGGCTCTACAGGGCAGTACTAAGCCGCTCATTATAGTTGGAAAGACAAATACACCACATGCGAAAGAATTGTTGAAAAAGTATGGTATGCACGAGAGTATCAGGTTTCAAGGTGGCATTTATGATTTCCATAAACTAAATTCTATACGTTGCTTTTCTTCTTTATACTTTCATGGGCACAGTGTCGGGGGAACTAATCCATCTCTGCTTGAAGCAATGGCTTCAAAAGCGTTTATTGCTGCTAATAATAATGTTTTTAATAGATCTGTACTTGGTGAAAATGCACTTTATTTTGATGAAGCGAAAGATGTCACCAGCATCCTACTGCACTATCATCAAGATGAGGAACAAAAGAGGAGATTTATTGATAACAATTTAAGTGTGATAGCGGAAGATTACGCTTGGGATAACTTGATAGATGCTCATGAGGAATATTTCAGACAACTATTATTAGCTAAATAAAAAAATATGAGCCTTACATTGAAATATAGGTTATTAGTGGTTCTATTTTTTCTACTGAGCCAAGTAAGTGGGCAGGCACAATATGGAGCCTATTATTTTGATGGTTGGAGCAGAAATAGTGATCATATTACTCCCTTGCTAAAATCTGAATTTTCAGAAAGAGAACCGATTTGGGGATGGGAGACAAGCTCGCAAGGGATAGTTGATAGACAGATAGCCTGTGCTGCCAATGCAGGTCTTCGCTTTTTTAGTTTTTGCTGGTATGCCGGAAATCCCTTATACCTGCAAAGCAAGGACAACGCATTAGCATATTACCTCTCTTCTCCTGAAAAAAGTAAGCTTGCGTTTTGTCTGCTGATTGCAAATCATGAAGGCCATCTCATCACACCAGAAAATTGGGAAAAATGTACAGCGGTATGGCTCAAGTTGTTTCAGGATCCTTCTTATCTTAAGGCCGACGGAAAACCGCTGTTAATTTTTTTTAGTGTTGGATCGATTTTAAGGACGTTTGGCTCAGTGCAGAGTGTAAAGGCACATTTTGATAAAATGCGTATGGAAGCGAGGTCTATGGGATTGGAAGGGGTTACTATTGCGCTGTGTGCCTCTCCTGATAAAAGGGCTATAGATTTGGCTGAACGTGTTGGCTTTGATGTTATTACTCAATATAATAACCATTTCATCTCTTTGGATGAAGGAAGTGAGCAAAAGGTAAATATCAATAAGCTTGTGGAAGCTGAACCTAAATTCTGGACAGCCATAAAAAATCAAACAAAATTGCCGGTAATTCCGACAATTACGTTGAATTGGGATCCTCGACCTTGGGCAAATAGTTTTAATAAGTATGATTCTAAGCCCTATTATGAGGGTTTTAATAGTCGTTCAGTGTATCGTTCGGTCTTGAATTGTAATAGATGGTTAATTAATAACAAGAACAACACGCTGAAAGAAAATATTGCGCTTATCTATGCCTGGAATGAAAATGGAGAAGGGGCATACTTGACACCTACTAAAAAAGAGGGAGATAAGAAGCTCAAAGCATTAAAAAGGGCCATAGCCCGAATGAAATAGAAAATTTTGTCAATAATATTGTATGAAAAATATAATTTCTTTTACCTTGTCAATATGGCTTATATGCATAGCGATTTGTACGAATAGCCAAGCTCGTGCGCAGACAGATACAGTGCAAAGTTATGTTCAGGCTACGCTAATAGCTGGTTATACAAATAACGATGCTGTTCCGTTTTGGATGCGTTCCAATCAATTTGGTTCTGTACCACTGAGTGGAAGCTCTGGAGCAATGTTATTTCGCGCTGCACGCAATTATGCGAGGCATGGGGAATGGACAGATATTAAAACAAGAGCGAAATCCTGGGATTGGGGCTATGGTTTTGAGACACGTGCAAACGTAGGCTATAAGGCGCAGTTACAACTTATAGATGCACATGCGAAGATTCGGTTCAAAATGTTTGAAGCGAAGTTGGGGCGTACTAAAGATGTGATGGGACTAAATGGGGACACACTTTTAAGTTCCGGTAATTTTTCTGTTTCGGGCAATGCACTCGGAGTGCCAGTTCTAGATCTTCGACTGTCGGAGTATTATCGATTGCCTTGGTTTGGAGGACTATTTTCATTTAAAGGGAATTTTTCCAATGGATATATGGGTAAAATGTTAATTGATAAAGGTCAATTTAGAGCTAAACCAAGGGAAGATACTAATTTGCCGACTCTTCTCCATCAAAAATCACTTTATGGCCGCTTGGGTAAAAAGAATTGGCGTGTTAATTTCTATGGAGGGATAAATCACCAAGTGCAATGGGGAGCAGAAAAAAAAGTTTATGACAGTCGTTATACATTGAATGATTTTGAGACGCTGTTTTATGTTGTCCTCGGAAAATCTTACCGCGCCTCTGGTGTTCCAAATTCTAAATTAGGAAATCAACAGGGATCTGTCGATGTGGGCTTATCTTATGACTGGGATCACATTCGGTTAATGGCCTATCGACAAAACTTTTACGATGTAGGGGCCATTTCAAAATTAGCAAATATTGCGGATGGCCTCAATGGAATTACATTCACAAATAAACGATTTCGTCCCGAAAACCAACGTGTGATAGACTGGCAGACACTCTTAGTTGAATTTTTCTATTCCAAAAATCAAGCAGGCTACCCTTGGTCTAAAAGAACAAAATCTGGGGATGAAGATTATTACAACAACTATTATTACCTAGAGGGATGGTCATACAAGCAGGTTGGTCTCGGTTCACCGCTTATCGTAACGGCAAAAAGTGTTCGCGAAGGACAAGCCAATGACCCGGTAGATTTTTTTATCAGTAACCGTGTCTTCGCGGGGCATTTAGGAGCAAGAGGTAAGGTATACAAATGGAATCTTTTTACTAAGCTGACTTATGCCAAGCATTATGGAACATTTTCAACCAGTGTTTATGGAAAGTCTACTGGTAATATATGGTCTCCTCCTTACAAGGAACAGTTCGTACCTGTTTCTCAGTTTTCAGCTATTCTATCCGGGGATCGAGAGTTGCATAATAAAATTTATATTGGATTTAATGTAGCTGTTGACAAAGGTAAATTGTTGAACAATAGTTTCGGAGCGCAATTGTCTTTGAAAAAAGTTTGGAATTAATATTTGGCATAGATGCTATCAATCTTTTAAACTGTCATTTCATTTTATCTGTGTGTCTTCAGGAATTATGCGCAAAACCTCTTTTTTCACACACTTTACCAATTTGTCCCCCTTTTGTCCCCTTATAAAACTATGGTTATAGGATAATTTGATATAATTTGGTTCTTTCTTAGTATGTTAATAGTTTCATCATATTTAAATAATGCACAGTCTTTATCAGCAGGATATTTTAAAATGTACCTTTGTCTCAATTGATAGAATTCAAAATAAATGCTCATAATGCTTTGGTTTTTGTGATAAAACATTCTAATTTTTGAAAAATAAAAAAAATAATGAATCATCAACAAACAATTTTACTACATTTGCTATTATATTACTTGTGAAAACCTAATCGATATCAAGAAATAGATAAATTTTAGATAAAGCCGATTGTCTTAATTTGAAAATGCCGTAAAATAGTGAATATTAACTGCTAAGATCCGTAAATTTTATATAAGTATTATTATTTGTAGCGATATGCATAGATATGTACAGAATAGAGTATTCTTTTGTTTAAGAATTACTCTTTTTATAACCGACTGGTTAGCTGTTAATCTTATTTTTTTATTAAGTAAAGCTTTTTTTCTTAGTTCATACGAGGATAAGCTTTTGGTAGGATATAACAGTATAAATTGGAATGGGATATGGATGGTATATAATTTATCATGGCTTACAGCTGTTGCAATTGTTAAACTATATGGTCACGAAGTTTGTGAGCGTTTAGAGCGAATTTATCGGGCAACTTGGAGAGGCGCTTTCCTTCAGCTCGTCTTTTTTTGTTCCTATCTTCTTTTAGAAAACCGTTTGGGCATACGCGGTGGATCTTTTTTCTTAGTTAGTACATTATTTCTTTTTTGCATTTCATACACCATTTCACGAATGGTATTAACATATGGCTATGCAAAACTTCCGGGTAAGCTGAAAGGTGTGAAACGGGTAGCTCTGATTGGTCACAATAATTATTTGCAACCGGTTATCGATATTTTTAGCGAAAGCCAGGCTTTCTACACGATTGATACGTTTGAGTACGATGGCGATGAATCAAAAATGAGCCGTGAAGATAATATAAAGCGTTTTAAAAATTACTTCGAGCAGGTGTCGAGTATAGGTATTCATGATGTTTTTATTATCGCTTCTCCAGCCGTTCATGAGTTTACAGAAGAATTGGTGATTGCGGCGGATCAAAAATGCGTACAGGTTAATTTTGTGTCTCCCCTCACAGCATCTGTTGCCTATTTGGAACGAAAAGACGGTGAACATCTGCGCATGGAACTCCCCATTATAAAATCTCATGGCGAGCCAGGTTATACCATAGAAAACCGCCTTAAAAGACGTGTATTTGATCTATTGTTAAGTGGTTTTGTATTGCTGTTTATTCTTAGTTGGCTTATTCCAATCATAGGTATTATTATAAAAATCCAAAGCCCGGGGCCAATCTTCTTCAAACAGCTTCGTTCCGGCCGCAACAACAAGCCGTTTTACTGTTATAAATTTCGAAGCATGGTGGTCAACAAAGATTCGGATGCTAAGCAAGCAACAAAAAATGATAAACGAATTACTGCAATTGGTAAATTTTTAAGAAAAACCAACTTAGATGAATTTCCACAGTTTATCAACGTATTTTTAGGAAACATGAGTGTCGTAGGACCACGTCCGCATATGCTATCGCATACCGAACATTATAGTAAACTTATTCAGCATTATATGGTTCGTCATTTTGTGAAACCCGGTATTACGGGATGGGCTCAGGTGAATGGATATCGAGGTGAGACCATCGACCCTAACCTGATGGCGAAGCGTGTGCAGCATGATATTGAGTACATGCGCAATTGGACGGTTATGCTCGATGTGAAAATAGTGTTTTTAACGGTGTTCAATATGCTGCGCGGAGAGAAAAATGCTTATTAATGTGATTTATCTAGATTTTGATGTTTATTTTTTTACTAAATTGCTATTGTTAACTTATTATATAAATTTTTATGAAATTTAAATTACTTTTCCTACTCGCGTGTCTGTCCTTTGTTGGACAATGGGCTCATGCACTGGAACATCAGTTTGCAGGAGATTATAATGAACAGGATTCGACGAGCAATGGTGATTCTGTAGATCCTGACTTTAATGGTTTTCCACTTGCTTTTGGCGTTAATATGGGAACAACGGGTTTTGGTTTGCATTTTTCTATGCCCATTAGCTCACAGTTTGGATGGCGTGCTTCCTGGGATTACATGCCTTTTTCGACATCTATAAAGGGTACCTATAGCAATAGGGCAACCAATACAGATGTAAAAGCGAAAGCAAACAGCTTGTCGCTTCTATTGGGTTATACTCCTTTTGTTAAATCGACAGGCTTTTTTAAATCATTTGGCATTAACATAGGTGCTGCCTATTTTCTGAAATTGAAGGGTGATATGGTCACACGTCTACGAGATCCATATAAATTTGGCGATATCGATGTTAGTCCAGACTTAGTCGGTTTAATTAATACTGACGTCAAATGGAAAGAAAGTTTTGCTCCCTATGCAGGCTTGGCCCTCAATAATATTGTAATTGATAGCAAATTTTCAGCCTTTGTGGATTTGGGCTGTTATTATCTATCAAAACCTACAGTCCAGATGTCGGGTACAGGCCTATTGGAAGAGAATTCGGCCAATGCGGCAACAGTACAGGAGAATATTAAAAATTATCGCTATCTACCCCGTGTAACAGCTGGTTTTGCATATCGATGGAAAAATTAATAAGCCAATACATAAAAAGACGAATACGATGAAATTGAAATTTTATAAACCATATATATTCGCCCTTGCTTTATTGGCCTTGGGTGGTTCGTGTCAAAGTCCGTTGAAGGACTTTAATTTAGTTGTAAGCTCAAATGTGATCAAGGATCGCGCAACGATAAAGGTGCTGGATGCAGCGGGGGCTTCAATCCCGAATGTTTCTATTAAACTTCTTGCGGGCGATACGGAGGATGTGTATAATGAACAGGGGTACAAGTCATTTCCTTTGGTAGGTGATCTCGTTGTATTTGGTCTCGATCCAAAACGGACACCTACGACAACGGTTCCTGTTGAATTTACGATTGAGATCTCTGCTGCTGGATATTACAAGCAGATTGTACCATTGAGTATCACGGGAGAACAAATGGGTATCCATGAGATTCGCCTGGTGAAGGAACTGAGCAATGTCGAAGGCGTTGTTGTGGCTACGCAGACCGCTGCACTTGTTGGTGGGGTAACCAATAAAGAAATAGCGGTTAATCTAGATGGTGGTGATAGTTATATTGACATGAAGCTGAACATACCGGCTGGAACATCATTTCAGGATGCCAATGGAAAAATCATCAGCGGAGGCTTGGTTAATATTGCTGTACAAGCTTTGGATACGGATCAGCCTGGTAGCCTAGCTCTTTTTCCTGGCCAGAGTTTGACTGCAAATGCAATTGTTATGCCTGACGGTTCCCAAAGATCTGGTGTGTTTAATCCGGCAGCATCTGCAGTAATCAACATGTCTATCAATGGGGTTAAGGTCCGAAAGTTTAGCAATCCAATCCAAATATCTTTCGGATTGAATCCTGATTTTAGATATTCTGGTACCAACCAGGGCTTAGCTTCTGGGCAGCAAATGCCGGTATATAGTTTTACTGATGAAGATGGTTTCTGGGCGTATCAATCTACACCAACTGTCCAGCTGGTAGATGGGCAATTTAGGCTTGTCTTCGGTACAGATCACTTGTCTACCTTCGTAGCCACTCAAGATCCTGCAGCTACCTGTATTAGCAGTGTAATCGAATTTCAAGCAGATTGGATCAATCAAGGCTTGACGTATCCGATTGTAGTAGAAGCTTGGGCAAACGGTATTTTGTTAACGACTAGAACATTCTCTATTGATCAGGATACAAAAACTGTGGCGTTAGGCTATTTGCCATCTCAGGGACTTACCTACCGTATTAAAAACTCTGCTGGTACAATCTTGAAGGAAGTATCTGCCGCGGCCTGTGGTACGAGTACCTTGGTTCAGCTGGGTAATCCTACGCCGCCTCTGGATAAAGTTACCTTGCAATTGTATGTACGTTGTCCGGGGAAAGGCATTATTACCGTACTTCCATCTTTCCAATTGTATTACCGGCTAACGGGCAGTAACACGTGGTTATATTTGGGACAAGTAGATAAAGGCTTGATCAGTACGGCTATGCTTAAGTCAGATGGTACAAAATACGACTTTAGAGCCATCTATAACGGTAAGACGAAAGTCGTGAATGGTAAGACCGTACAGAAAGATAATAGTGGTACTATAGGTATCAATCCGGGCGATATCATTGGCGAGAAGGCTGGGGCAACTAACTTGGCTATTTTGGTTGAAGAATGTAATAAATTGTAGTGAACCTAATCATGTAATTTAAAGGGCGAATATCTTGGCGTTAAAGAAGTCAGGATATTCGCCCTTTAAATTTCTAGAAAAGCAAGAGCCAGTTTTTTAATATTATCCCGAGCGTTTGTAAAATACCAAGAAGAGTGTTAAATGAGCTGTAATTATTTTTATTTGTGAAAGCAGCTGTGATATTATAATAAATGAAAAGAATAAAAAAGATTGCATGTATTGGAGCAGGCTATGTTGGGGGGCCAACAATGTCGGTTATTGCTCAGAAAAATCCAGCTATTAAAGTGACAGTCGTTGATATCAACGAAAAGCGCATATCGGCATGGAACGATTCTGATTTAAGCAAAATTCCTGTTTATGAGCCAGGCTTGGATCTTGTTTTGGCTGAATCAAGGGGCAGAAACCTTTTTTTTAGCACAGATGTGGATGCTGCTATAGAGGAGGCAGATATGATCTTCATATCGGTAAATACGCCGACAAAAAATTATGGAAAGGGTAAAGGTGAGGCGGCCGATTTAAAGTATATTGAGTTGTGTGCTCGGCAGATTGCACGAGTAGCGTCATCTGATAAGATTGTTGTAGAAAAATCTACTTTGCCTGTTCGTACAGCGCAAGCATTAAAAAGTATTTTACATAATACAGGTAATGGCGTAAGTTTTCAGGTTCTTTCCAATCCCGAATTTTTGGCTGAAGGAACAGCGATAGCCGACTTACACCATCCTGACCGCGTATTGATAGGAGGAGAAGATCAGGAAGCTATTGATGCACTTGCTCATATATATGAAGCTTGGGTACCTAAAAAACAGATTATAACGACGAACTTATGGTCCTCTGAATTATCTAAACTTGTCGCAAATGCTTTTCTCGCCCAACGCGTATCTAGTATTAATTCGATATCTGAGCTTTGTGAAGTAACAGGAGCTAACATTGATGAAGTGGCTTATGCAGTAGGTCAGGACAATCGTATCGGTTCAAAATTCTTAAAAGCATCTGTTGGTTTCGGTGGATCCTGTTTTAAAAAAGACATTTTGAATTTAGTCTATATTGCGAGATCGTATAATCTTTTTAAAGTTGCAGACTATTGGGAGCAAGTTGTGACCATAAACGATCATCAGCGCCAACGTTTTGCAGAACGGATCATTAAGACAATGTATAATACGGTGAATGGGAAGAAAATTGTGTTTTTGGGTTGGGCCTTCAAAAAGGATACAAATGATACTCGTGAAGCTTCTGCTATCTATGTGGCAGATCACCTACTTGAAGAGCAAGCCAATATTGTTGTTTATGACCCAAAAGTTAAAGAAGATCAGATATATAACGATATTGATGGGCTGAATAGTAGGTCGCCTGAACAAAATAGAGATCTTCTTAAAATATCCAACGATCCTTACTCCGCTATTCAGGATGCATATGCTATAGCAATAATGACTGAATGGGACGAATTTAAAGTGTATGACTGGGAATTGATAAAAACTCTGATGAAGCGTCCAGCTTTTGTCTTTGATGGACGTAGAATATTGGATTCGGAAAAAATGGGTAAGATGGGATTCGAATATTATACTATTGGGGAGTAATTGTTTTTGTATTTAAATTATAAGAAATTATTGTTATCTTTAGAGGTAAATGATCGTCTAATATTTCATTTTAACTTTCGGTAACCTGTTTATTACACTTGCGTCCTAAACGTTT